>JAUZQT010000143.1 GCA_030950825.1 Mariprofundaceae bacterium
ACTACCATTTCGCTTCCAGTTGCTCTCCACCCCACCTCACGATGACGCAGTTACTTTCAGCTACGAGGTTTATGGCAAACCTCGGTGCGGACTTTAACCTCACTTATTGCGACCAATCACGAGCGCACTCATCCTCGAATGTTTGTATCGAGGATCCATCAATTTGGACGTTATCCAAAGCCCAACCAGTAGCAAGCAGCTTGTCATTTATAAAGTGCTGCATTGAACGATGTGGTGTTGTGGGTATGATACGAGTTCAGGAAAGAAATTCTCTTTTCAGGAGTAAGTCATGGCTAAAACAGTTGCGGTTGTAGGCTTGGGTTATGTGGGTTTGCCCCTTGCTTTGGCCTTTGGGCGTGTGTTACCAACCTTGGGTTTTGATGTTTGCCAAGAAAAATTACAGGCTTATGCTCAAGGCAATGATCCAACGGGTGAAATGGCTGATAGTCTTTTTGTGCAAGCAAAACATTTAATATACACCGATCAATGCAGCGATTTAAAACAGGCTGACTTTGTAATTGTAGCCGTTCCGACACCTGTCGATGCCGCCCATCAGCCTGATTTGACACTGGTGAAGCAGGCTACAGCAATGGTTGGTAGGAACTTGAAAGAAGGTGCGACTGTTATCTTTGAATCAACGGTTTATCCAGGCGTGACGGATGATGTTTGCATTCCTATTTTGGAAGCTGAATCCAGGCTGCGATGTGGTTCTGGATTTAAAGTGGGCTATTCACCTGAACGTGTGAATCCAGGTGACAAAGAACACCGTTTGGAGACCATTGTTAAGGTGGTATCAGGTCAGAATGATGAGACACTGGAAGAAGTGGCGCAATTATATGAAAGGATCATTGAAGCGGGCGTGCATCGTGCGCCAACGATTAAAGTGGCTGAAGCCGCCAAAGTAATTGAAAATATACAGCGGGATTTGAATATAGCGTTGATGAATGAGCTTGCCATTATGTTTGATAAAATGGGCGTTGACACGCTTGATGTGTTGCAGGCAGCTGGCACAAAATGGAATTTCTTGCCCTTTCGACCTGGCTTGGTCGGTGGGCATTGTATTGGCGTTGATCCTTATTATTTGACCTATAAAGCGGATTTGTTGGGCTATTGCCCTGACGTTATTTTAGCTGGTCGGCGCATCAATGATGGCATGGGAAAATTTATCGCTGAGCAAACAATCAAACAAATGATTGCCACGGATCATATGATCAAAGGGGCGCGTGTATTGGTGTTGGGGCTAACATTTAAGGAAAATTGTAGTGATTTACGCAATTCACGGGTGATGGATGTTATTCGGGAACTACAGAGCTATGGCGTGGAGATACTGGTGTATGATCCTATTGCCAATATCAGGCAAGCCAAAGAGGAATATGCTATTGATTTGGTGGACTGGGATGACATTGGCCATGTAGATGCTGTGGTGGCCGCCGTTGCGCATCAGGCTATTGTGCAAGCAGATATAACATCACTGCAACGAAATAGTGATATAACAATCCCATTGATGGATATTAAATCGGTGTTTGATCGACAGTTATTGGCGAGACAAGGCTTTAAAGTGTGGCGGCTGTAATGAAAAAAATATTGGTGACAGGCGCTGCAGGCTTTATCGGTGCACACTTGAGCCGTGCCTTGTTGCAGCGTGGTTATCAGGTGCTTGGTTTGGATAATTTGAACGATTATTATGATGTTCAATTAAAAAAAGATCGTCTGGCCTGGTTTGATCATGAAAAAAACTTTCAATTTGTAACGGTAGACTTGGCAAATCGTGATGCCATGGCTGATGTGTTTGAGTCGTATGCCTTTGATGTTGTGGTAAATTTGGCTGCGCAAGCGGGTGTTCGCTATTCCATTGATCACCCACATGCTTATGCCGACAGCAATCTGGTGGGCTTCTTAAATGTATTGGAAGGCTGCCGCGCTCAAAAGGTTAAGCATTTATTATATGCCTCATCCTCTTCGGTTTATGGAGAAAATAAAAAAGTTCCTTTTGCTGTGGAAGATCGCGTTGATCACCCTATTTCCTTATATGCAGCAACGAAAAAATCCAATGAGTTGATGGCGCATGCCTACGCCCACTTGTATGCGATTCCAGTAACAGGATTGCGTTTCTTTACCGTATATGGACCTTGGGGACGTCCTGATATGGCGTATTTTTCATTCACCAAAGCGATTTCTGAAGGAAAATCCATTGATGTATATAATCATGGCAAAATGCAGCGTGATTTTACCTATATCAGTGATGTGGTGGAAGCAATCGTACGTTTGATTGAGAAGAAGCCCGAATACACCTACAAAATCTATAATATTGGCAACCATTCACCTGAAACATTGATGGATTTTATTGCCGCGATTGAAGATGCCTTGGGAAAAAAGGCCGTGAAAAGATATTTACCCATGCAGGCTGGTGATGTGCCTGCAACGTATGCGGATGTTACGGATTTAATGGCTGATGTGGATTTTAAGCCAAACACTGTGATGCGCCAAGGCATTGCTCAGTTTGTTGGCTGGTATCGGAGCTATTATGGCACGTGATTTTGAATCTTTATTTGCCAATGTGGCGTGGTTTTCGCCCAGTTTGGCGCGTAGTTGGGTGCGTTATCGCAATGATGAAAATCCAACAGGTGCGTGTTGGCATGTGCGAGCTGAAAGTGACACCCCAATATTATCGGTGATTATTCCGACTGCTGATGCAGATCGCGGTGGTTATTTTGTAAAATTAATGGTTTCCCTAACACAGCAAAATATGCAGGACTTTGAGCTTATTGTGCTTAAAGGCGATAAACGGCAAGGGCGTGGTATCAATATTTGCGCAGCCATGGCCAAGGGGAAGTATTTGCTAACGGTGGATGATGACTCATCATTACCAGATGCAGAAACCTTTACTAAAATGATCACGGCAATGGAAAAACATGCTGATATTGGTATGGCTGGCGGCAATAACACGGTGCCTGATTGGGCAACACCATTTGTGAAACGGATCATGGTTCAAGTGCCACGTCGCAGTTGGCAGCCTGTTTCCGAGATTGTTGATTCAGATTTGGCGGAGCATCCATGCCTGATTATGCGTGCTGCGCTATTTCGTCAGGTGGGTGGTGAAAATGAGGTGATTCCACGTGGGCTTGACCCTTATTTGCGGCAAGTATTTCGTGAGGCAGGTACGCGCGTTGTTGTATTGCCAGATATTATTTATCATCACTTGCCTCCAGAAACATGGTCAGGTTTGCTGGGGCAAATGTATCGCAATGGTTATCAGGCGGCATTTGCCAATATTCATTCACCTGAATGGGTGATTGAAACGCCTGCGGAGCATGGTGATTTTACCCTGCGTGTACCGTTGTGGAAACGAGTGCTGCGGTTTCCACTGAATATGTTAAAAAGCCTGCTGCAAGGGAAATGGTTATGGGTGTTGTGTGAAGCATATTATGCTTGGGGATTCCTACGCGGCTGGTTGAAGGAAGTGAGGCGATGAATATGATAGAGAAGCAACATAACTGGGCCGATGCGGAGAAATTTTTTAATCGCTCATGGACGCATATTTTTTATTTTTGGAAATTGCGCCAAATTATGTTGGGCAAAACCGTTAAGAATTTACTTAAAAAACGTCAGAGCAATGCGCAGACACGTATTGTTGATTTGGGCTGTGGGCCAGGAACAAATGTGTTTGATGTGTATGATATGTGTGCTGATTTTAAGCAAGTAGCATGGTTTGCTTTGGACTTGAATCAACGAGAGGCTGCGATGGGCGCATCGCGTAGCACGTATCGTGTACAAGAGCGTCATATGCAAGCCGTGCATTTTATGGCGGGTGATATTTTTAATTTACCCTTTGCCGATAATAGCATTGATATTTTAATATCCTCTGAGGTTGTGGAGCACTTGCCCGATCCTCTTCCAGCATTGGCTGAGATGCAGCGGGTATTAAAGTCTGGTGGTTATGCCATGGTGACAACGCCGAATCCGCGCAACTTGCCAGAAATTCTTGGTTATGCGATGGATAAACTGACAGGTGGTGGCTTTAAAAAAATGTATTGGAAAGGTCAAGATGATGTGTCGGCACCACCGCTATCAGCAGAAGTGGGTTTTGGGCATGTTTCAGTGTATCCGTTCCCCGTTTGGAGAGATTGGTTTGCTGCAGTGAATTTGCCTGTGGTACGAAAAATACGTGGCCCGATGCTATTTGGCAGCCCGTTTTTTGATCGTTTGCGTTTTCTATCTGGGATGATTATTGCCCTTGATGCACTGCTGGATTACTTACCTTTTCGATTTATAACGACCACCAACCTTGGTATGTTGTGCCGTAAGAAATAAAGGCGATGGCGTGGATTTTTCGGATCAGCCCTTACAATCTTTAAATCAATCAGAGTGGGAAAGCTTGTGTGATGGCTGTGGTCAATGCTGCATGCATAAATTTGAAGATGAAGATACGTTAGAAATACTCACAACGGATATTGCCTGTCGTTTATTTGATGCCGACAGATGTTGTTGCAAGGATTATCAGCAGCGCCTGCAAAAGGTTTCAGGCTGCTTGGATATTCGGCATTTCAAGCCAGAGCATTATGTTTGGTTGCCTGAAGCATGCGCTTATCGTTTGCGTTTTGAAGGCAAGCCACTGCTGCCATGGCATCCATTGATTTCAGGCGATAGGCTAAGTGTACACAAGGCGGGCATATCCATGCGCCAGCGCTGTGTTTCTGAAGATGATGTGCCAGAAGAGCATTGGCCTGATCATATTCAAGAAGGCGCATAGAATGGTGATGCCAAGCTTGCCTAAAGCCTAAGGTAATAGCAGCTTGCGCTGTATGACAGATAAGAATTATGATCCTGAAGAAATTGCTAAATTTGAAGCGATTGCAGCCGAGTGGTGGGATGAAAATGGACGCTTTAAACCATTGCACCGCATCAACCCATTGCGCCTAGACTATATTGATGATGCACTAGGATTGAAGGCGAAAAGGGTGTTGGATGTTGGTTGTGGTGGTGGGCTTCTGGCTGAAAGCATGGCAAAACGTGGTGCGCATGTGACTGGCATCGACCGTTCCCCCAAGGCTTTGGGCGTAGCGCGTACCCATGCAGAGCAAAGTGGCGCATTACTTGAATATGTTGAAAGTGATGCTGAAACTTGGTTGCAGGATCATCAAGATTACTATGATGCTGTGACGTGTTTGGAAGTGCTTGAGCATGTACCCGATGTCGTGCGTACAGTGGCAGCTTGTGCGGCGATGGTGAAGCCTGGTGGCTTATTCTTTTTTGCGACATTGAACCGTACACCGATGTCATATATCAAGGCAATTATTGGTGCTGAGTATATTATGGGCTGGCTTCCCAAAGGAACGCATGATTATGCCAAATTTATTCGCCCTTCAGAAATGCATGCAGCATTGAATCAATCAGGATTGGAGATTCAGGATATTTGCGGTATGTCTTATGCCTTATTGCAGGATAAATTCACATTATCCTCTGATCTTTCAGTGAATTATCTGGGTGTTGCCAGAAAACCTGCCTGATGCCAAAATATATTGTTTTTATTTCATGTTTGACTGTTTTTCTGATGCCTTGTTATGGGGCTGCGAAAGGCATTGATATTGTCGCTGATAGCATGGTTCGAGATGAATATGGTATGGTCACTGCCGTTGGTGATGTGGAAATTAAACGCCATGGCGAAACACTAAAATCTGATAAGATTTATTATGATCTCAAGCACCAACGTATTGAAGCAATGGGGCATGTTGATATTTTATCGCCACAAGCACACATTCAGGCCGAATCGGCAATATTGCATACAGATGATAAGACGGGTGAACTCAAACAAGTAATATTGACATTGGAGCGCGGTGAGCGATTGCAAGCTGACTCGCTCACTCGGCTGAGTGATATGCGATTTAATGCGGATAATATTAGCTTTACAACGTGCCCACTTGATGCTGAGGCATGGCGTTTGTATGCGGATCATGTGGAAATTGATCAGCATGAAGGGGCGCTGATCGCCACAGGTGCACGCTTTGATATTGCTGGGGTGCCGGTGTTTTATTCACCTTATTGGAAACACTCCTTACGCCGAAAGTCTGGCATATTATTGCCCGATATTGGCACGAGTAGTAGTAGAGGCACTGAATACGCACTGCCTTATTATTGGGCTGCTAAGAGTAATTGGGATGCCACGATCACGCCGCGCTGGATGACAGCACGCGGCTTGATGGGTGAAGTTGAGCTTCGTCATGCTGCGGGCTATGGCGGTGAAGAGGTTCAATGGGCAGGGCTTCGCGACAAACAAACGCAAGCTTACCGTCAACACATACAAAGCAAGGTGGTGCGTAAATTTTCTAAAAACTGGCAGTTTTATGCCAATATTGACCATGTGTCGGATCGCGATTTTTTATTGGACTTTGCCTTGAATGATATAGGAAATAGCACGCGTTATTTGAGCAGTGATGTTGGTCTTGCTTGGCAAGGGGAACGGGGTGATGTTCATCTGAACACACTTTATCAACAGGATTTAATCCAGTTGAATGATGATCGTACATTGCAGATTCTTCCAAGGCTGGAAAGCCGTTATGCCATACCAATCATGGGCGATGCTCAGCTACATATAGACCAGCAAAGCACCCGCTTTGATCGCAATATTGGCGTCGATGGTTGGCGGGTAGAAATTCACCCGTGGTTGGCACTGCCTTTGAGTATGCAGGGTGGAGCCATTCAGAGCACTATTCAAATGGGTGTGCATCAAACACGTTATGGTCAGTTAAACACAGGGCTTACAAGCACACAGAAGTATGCCCGAACAGTTTATGATGCCAGCCTTGAGACACGGGTTTCAGTGGAGCGCATCAGTGCCGACAAACATTGGCGACACAGTATTTCCCCCATTTTTCGTTATGATTTATCCTATGCTCCGAATCAGACGGGGAAGGTCAATTTTGATACTGGATTTAGCCAGTTAACATTAAATAACTTATTGCAAGGCAATCGTTTTACGGGTCTTGATCGTTTTGAGCGCATGAATCGCATCAGTGTGATGTTGGAAAATAGCTTGCAGCATAAAGCTGAATCATCGGATGCGTCATTCAATATATTTACAGCAAGGCTGGGTGTGGCATATGATTTGTTGCGTCAGAATATTGATACAACACTACAAACGACTCAGCTGCGACCCTTTTCCAATCTGGTTGGGGAGCTGGTCGTATCACCGATGCCAGGGCTTACCGCCGATGCCAGTGGCCAATATGATCCAGTGAATAAGTTTTGGGGAACTGCCCAAGCAGCGATACATTTGCAACACCAGCAAGGCCATCAATTGAATGTTCGTTGGCAACGTGTAGATGCACGTTATAGCACAGCAACAGAATTTCTCAGTGGCGATCTTGATGTGGCAATTACGCCGCGTTGGAAGGCTTTTGGTACGGTGCAATATGATGCGCGTATTAAATTAACACAGCAGGCCTCAACGGGGATCCATTATCAGCATAGTTGCTGGGACTTTAAGGTTGAAGCCTATCGCAACTTGAATGGTGGCAGCACAGGTGCAGCCAATGTGGGTTACCGCTTCTTGCTCGGCTTCAAGGGGCTGGGTAGCGTTGGGGGATAGTTAGCTATCTTCCTTCTTGGGGTTTTCATGCGTTTTTCATTTTTTTCTTCCGTTCGACCTTCGATGATATTGTTATTTGTAGGGTTGTTTTTATACAGTGCAGCAGCTCAAGCCCTTGAAAATGATCTGACTCTGGATGCGATTGCGGCAACCGTGCAAGGGAAAGCGGTAACCTGTTATGAAGTGGAAGAAAATATCCGCAAACTACGCCAGCAATTGCAGCAATCTGGCTTGATCGACTTCGATCATAAACAGCTTTATCAACGCGCCTTGGACGCGCAAATTATGCAGCGTCTGCAAGCCAGTGAGGCGCACAAGCTGGGTATCAATATTGCCGATGATGAAGTGAATAGTGCGATTAAAAAGGTAGCAAAAGATAATAAGCTTGATATGAGTCAGTTAAAAGAAGCCCTCAAAGCACAGGGTATTGATTTTGACGATTACCGAGAAAGCCTAAAAAAACGCATGCTGAGCAATAAGTTGATTGATATTGCAGTGCGGGGAAGAGTCAAGATAAGTGATGAAGCGATGCGCGAGTATTATCGCAAATATATGCTGAATCCCAAGCCCGTTCGCGAAATTCGTTTGGCGCAAATTTTTAGAGCCGTAAAAAACACATCAGGACCGATTACAATTCGCCAAAATAAACAGGATATTGAAAAAGTACGCAAGAAACTGGATACAGGGGCTGAATTTTCAGATTTGGTTACCCTGCATTCGCAATCGCCTGATGCTGCTTCAGGGGGGGATATGGGCTGGTTTTTGCCAGGTGGTATTTCACCAGTCTTTGCCGAGGTGTTTCAGCTACCAGTATTGGGCTATACCCATATTATTCGTTCGCCAGCAGGCTTTCATATTGTGAAAGTTGTTGAAGAGCGCTGGCATGAACCTGAGCTTGGTGAAAGTTATGATGAAGTGCATGCCCGCCATATTCTGTTGAAAGTGCCAACCACTGCCAATGAGGCGACGCGTGCAAAAATTATGGACCGGGCTCAAAATATTGCACGCAATATGCAAAGTGTTGATGATGATGCCTTTGCGACACGTGCCAAGGAAACCTCTCAAGGGCCCAGCAATAGTCGTGGTGGTGATCTGGGTTGGTTTAGGAAAGGGCAAATGGTCAAGGCATTTGAAGATGTGGCATTTGCTTTGAATGCAGGGGACACCAGTGGCGTTGTAAAATCGGCCTTTGGATTGCATATTATTCGTGTGGTTGAGAAGCGTCATATCAACCCCAACAGCTTTGAAGCAAGGCTCAACCAGATCAATCAAGTATTAAGCAATGCTGAAATGCAAACTCAAGTGCCGCGCTGGCTGGCTTCCCTTAAAGCAAAAGCTGTGATTAAAACGCTATCATGTCCACAGTTGCAATATGCCACTGAAAAGTCATCTGGCGCACAATTACAGCTCACTGAAAGCCTGAGCGATCGCCCATCTGAATCCAAAAGTCGCTGATGCGACCAACGCTAATTACGCTGGGTGAGCCTGCAGGCATTGGTGCAGACTGTGTGATTCTTGCCCATCAGGCTCAAGCTGAGCTATTTGAAAATATACGTATTGTGGCACCACCTTTGTGGCTAAGTCAGCGCGCCCAAACTTTGGGTACCCATACGCTGATTCAGGAGGTTTTTTCGTTATCCGAAAAGCCCCATCATGCATCGCCACTGCATTGTTGGAATCCCTTATCAGAAGCCCAACAGCATGAGCCATTTGTACCACTTGTGGGGAAGCCATCATCGCAAACGGCAGCGGCTGTGGTTGCCTGTATTGAAGCTGCGGCACAAGCTTGCATGTGTGGCGAGGCCGCTGGGCTTGTTACAGGGCCTATTGAAAAGGCCATACTGCGTGATAGTGGTTTTGATTTCCCTGGGCATACGGAGTTCTTGGCACATTTGGGAGGGCATTATTTAGAAAAGAAATGTGATATTGTCATGATGCTTGCCTCCAATGATTTGCGCGTTGCCTTGCTAACCACGCATATGGCAATCAGCGATGTGCCTAAAAGCTTATCCATTGAGCAAACATTGCGCTGTATTCAGATTGTGCATCATGATTTGCGAACACGCTTTGGCATCAGTCAACCACGCCTTGGCATGTGCGGCCTGAATCCGCATGCCGGCGAGCAAGGACATTTTGGCCGTGAGGAAATAGAAATTTTGATGCCCGCAGTATTGCAAGCGCGTCAGGAGGCTATTGAGATATCCGATCCATTGCCCGCAGATACCCTTTTTTCAGCGCAAATGCGCGATCAGTTTGATGCCATTGTATGTTGTTATCATGATCAGGCGCTTATTCCGATTAAAGCCTTGAGCTTTGGTAATGCCGTGAATGTTACGCTTGGTCTCCCCTTTATTCGCACCAGTGTGGATCATGGAACGGCATTGGATCGTGCAGGAAGTGGAAAAGTGTCCTATAGTAGTCTTGTGGAAGCTATAAAACTGGCGCATCGGATGCATCAAAACAGTCATTACCTGTATGATTTATGAATAATGCGGCTTAAACCTTGCTTCTTACTCTTGATGAGGGAGATAAAATATGCAGTTGGATTTCATAAAAGCCAATGATTTGAATGGAAAATTATTATTGGCAACACCCAGCCTGCAGGAACAAGCGTTTAAAGATAGCGTTATTCTACTTTGCCACCATGATGATGAAGGCAGTATGGGTTTGATTATTAATCGCCCACAAGAACTTACGATTCGCGATGTTTTGGAAGAAATTCAATTGCCTCCACGCCAAGAAGGCTTGGATTCACTCTCAGAAAAACGGCTTACCACTTATGAGGGGGGGCCGATTGATTCATTTCGTGGTTTTGTGTTGCATGATGCTTGGCACATGTATGAATCAACCATGCAAATAACATCAGAATTGCATTTGACGACCTCACGCGATGTGTTGGAATGCATCTCCCGTGGAGCTGACCCTGAGCACTTTATGCTTATTCTAGGCTATGCTGCTTGGAGTTCTGGGCAACTTGAGCAGGAATTAATGGATAATGATTGGCTGATTGTTGATTCGAATGAGCAGCTTGTTTTTCAGGCTGAGCCTGAACACAGATGGGTTTTAGGCGCGCAAAGCATGGGTATCCACAAATCTCATTTATCCTCACTTGTGGGCCATGCTTGATGTGTCATCGACTCACTATCAGGCTTCAACCTAGATCCTGCAAGTGTTTACTCATACATAGCGCAACCTCTTGATTCACTTGGACTATTGAAAAAACACTCATTACCAATAAGGTGACTACGTGTTTTTTCAATACGCCATGTAAACCAATATCTTACACTCTGCACGC
>JAUZQT010000144.1 GCA_030950825.1 Mariprofundaceae bacterium
ACTGGATCGAAGGGGCTCCCAACCATATGTGGTTTCCCTGGCAGTTATTCACGGGAAGGGTGGATTCTTTGTTGGCAGTTTATGAATATTTGTTGGTGCATCCATTTGGAACGGGGGATGCTTTAGGGGTGATGACTGTGAATTATCCTATTTCTGTTGGCTATGCGGTTGCAATGCTTGAAGCTGGTGTTATTGGTGGTGTTGCGTATTGCGCCATGTTCGGTTTGCTGTTTTGGAAGGCGTTTAAGTTATGCTTGTCAGTTGATATGACTCAGTATGAAGGACAGGTTCGGTTTGCAGTGGCAGTTGCTGTGATGATCGTTCTGTTTATGGGTTTGCAGCGCCAGCAGCCGGATTTGAGTTTGTGGCATATGTGGATTTATGCTTGTTTCTTTTATTTGACCATGAAGAAGGATGCAGTATACGAGCACGATAACATCTTAAAAGAGGCGGATTCCCGATCTTTAGCCGCCGATTCAGACAGATGAATTTATTGGCATTTATTACGCATTTGATATTTGCGTTATTGCTCGCTTCTATGTCCGGGTTTATTACCTGGTGGATGCTGAAACGTGTGAAGATTATGGATGTGCCCAATGAGCGTTCATCGCATGAAAGGCCCACACCCAGTGGGGGAGGGATGGCGATCGTTATTACCTTTATGGTCGGTGTCATTGCCATTTTTGTGTTTGCAGATGCGCATATTGATCGCCGGTTTTTCTGGGGGTTCCTGGTTTCGACGCTTGCCATTGCCACCATCTCATACTATGACGATATCAAAAACTATTCCGCTAAAATCAAACTTGTAACGCACTTTTTTGCGGTGCTTCTGGTGTTGGCGGCTGGAAATGTGCTTGATGAACTGGCCTTGCCTGTTTTTGATTCAGTTGAGCTTGGATGGGCTGGTTATTTACTGACTTTTTTTTGGCTGCTTGGCTTGAGTAATGCATATAATTTTATGGATGGAATTGATGGCATGGCTGCATCAATGGCAGTGATTACATGCGCATTTTTTGGATGGATAACCTTCCATCAGGGTAGCCATGTTATCTATATCGTCTGCTATTCCATTCTAGCTGGAGCAGCAGGCTTTCTATTCTGGAACAGACCCCCTGCCAGAATATTTATGGGTGATATAGGCAGCGCCTTCCTTGGTTTTACACTGGCCTGTATGGCGATCATTGCCGACCGTTACGATATGTCACACACCTCATTTTTGGTTGTTCCACTGCTCTTGTTCCATTTTATTTTTGATACCTCCTTTACCATGTGTCGAAGAGCTCTTCATGGTGAAAATATTACTCAGGCGCACAGGACTCATCTCTATCAGTTGCTTGTGCGTATGGGCATGAGTCATGCATCTGTCACCGGGAGCTACTGCCTGCTTGGCATCATACAAGGGTTTGCTGCCATTTCGATGATGGAGCTTGCCGATGAACAAAAGCTGTGGATGTTTTTACCGTTTCTTCTTCTCTATTCCCTTCTTGCCAGGGAAATTATAAGCAGAGCAAAAAGGCTGGCGATAATTTAACCTGGCTTATTCATGAATCGGCCAGGTTTGACCTCAGATGGATTTGCACGTTATGCTTGCGCACGTATCGCACATAAAGACTTACTTTGGAGCTTAATATGAATATTACACTTTCAGCTGATGTAGAGTTGATAAAAAAAGGGCGGGAGTATGCCAAGGCGCACAATACTTCATTGAATCAGCTGGTCAGAGATTATCTGTACAGGGTTACAGGTGGCAATGATGCGGAAAAAGCAGCTGATGAATTCATCGATTTGGCTAACTCTATGCCCGGGTGTTCTGATAGCGGGTTCAAGTTTTCCAGGGATGCGGTTTATGATCGCAACTGCGACGGATGAACCAATATTTCATTGATACCAATATTATTGTCTATGCCAATGATGCGCGCGACAAGGAAAAGCAGGCAAAAGCACTGAAAATTGTAGCAGCGCATATGAAATCCGGAACAGGTGTTATTTCTACTCAGGTTTTACAGGAATATGCCCATGTTGCACTGAATAAACTGCATCAACGACAGGATGTGATTCTCAGGCAACTGGTTCTTCTGGAGGAATTGAACGTTATTCAACAAAGCCCTGCCTTGATAAGGAGGGCTGTTGAGATAAAGGCCTCATACCAGATTAGTTTTTGGGATGCGTGTATCATCGGCGCTGCAGAGTATGCAAAATGTAATATTATTTTGTCTGAAGATATGAACGCAGGTCAGTTTTATTCAGGAATTGCTATGCAAAACCCATTCGTTTGCAGCAATTGATGACCTGTTGCTTAAAGCCGAATACCTGTGGTGAAAAGAGCATTTTCACCGACTCCATCGTATTGTGAGTTGGTCTGTTTGCATAGATATGAGGACCCGGGACTGAAAGGATGACTGTTTCTCATGCTTCATAAGCGCTCCATTAAAGAAAAGCTTCTAAAAGGTGGCGCCTGGGCCTTTGCAGGCAAGGTAGCTACTGCATTCACTGCGCTTGCCGTGAATGCATTGCTTGCTCGTTTGCTGGTGCCGGAGGATATTGGAGCTTACTTTTTAATATTGAGCCTGGTTTCTGTGACGGCCATTGTGGCTCAATTGGGTTTAACGCAAACCATAGTTCGGCTTGTGGCAGAATCTTTGGCGACCAGTCGTCCTGCAAGGGCACGTTTGGCAGTTCGTTTGGCAGTTCGTTTGACTGCTTTAGGTGCGCTGCTGATGGCTGGTCTTTTGGCATTTGGCGGTGGGGCATGGCTGGCGGATCACTTCTTTCATTCACAGATTATGTCAAAAGTCATGGGATTGGCTGCAGTGTGGGTGGTTATAAATACGTTCCAGCAGTTGATAGCAGAAGTGTACCGCGGTTTTCATGATATCCGCCTGGCAACGATTTTTGGCGGACTTGTCACTGGATTGTTGGCAATGCTGATATTTCTCGGGCTTTGGTTGCTACAGGGATATAGCGATCTTCACCAGGCCATCCTTGTAACGGTGATTGCAGGGTGCAGTAGCATTACTCTGTCCAGTCTGTTTCTATTGAACAAGCTTAAGGCGTTACCGGCATCTACAGATGCTCAATTGAGCATATCGGACATTATGATGATTTCATGGCCGTTATGGGTTTCTAATTTGATGCTCTTTGCAACAATGCA
>JAUZQT010000145.1 GCA_030950825.1 Mariprofundaceae bacterium
TTTCATGCGGCGTGGCAAGCATTTCGTTCAGGAAGCGTTGAACGGCATGGCTTCAAACATGAGTGGCGTGGGCTGTTGCTTACCCATGTCTATCATCCCAAGTTAGATATGCAGCATGAACACCACCGTGAATACTTTCTAAATTTGGTCAAGCAAGTTGGTGTTCCTATAAAAAATGAACAAGTTTTACTTGTTGCAAATGCTGAAGAAGTGGAAGCAGGCATTATACAACTTCAAGCGCATGATGTTGATCCTGAACGAGCCATTTGCGTTGCTCCAGGTGCGCAATTTGGTGGCGCCAAGCGTTACCCGTTTGAGTCTTACGCTTATATTTTGAAGTGGCTTTCAGATGAGGGTTGGCAGCCTGTAATTTTGGGTACCCAAGCAGAGTGTGATATTGGTGCGGCATGTTTACAAAAAATAACAGGTAAAAAAGCTTGGAACGCATCGGGCACAACAAGCTTGCGAGAGGCTTTGCAATTGGTGGCATGCAGTAAGCTTACCTTGTGCAATGATTCGGGTTTGATGCATGTATCTGCGGGGCTGGGAAAACCCACCGTTGGTATATTTGGTGCGACTGAGCCAAGTCGTACGGCACCATCCGGGGAACATGTTCGCCTCTTATATCAACCTGCTGTATGCAGCCCATGCCTGCAACGTGAGTGTCATGTAGTGGGCCAGCCGTGCATGGTGAATATCTTGCCAGAAATGGTTCTCGAAGCATGTTTGGAACAATTGAAAGCTTGAAAGTTCTGGTTGTAAAACTATCTGCTTTTGGTGATATTATTCATGCTCTTCCTGCCTTGGATGATTTATTGAAACAGCCTGAAGTGACTGAGGTTCACTGGTTGCTTGATCGGCGTTTTGCATTCGTTGCGGACATTTTCCCGCCACAGGTCAAGGTGCATAAAGTTGCATTGAAGGGGGAGTCTAAAATCCGTCATGCTTGGCATATGATTCAAACATTACGCCAAGAAAACTTCGACATTATTTTTGATCTGCAAGGGCTCCTTAAATCAGGTGTGATGGCTTGGGCAAGCGCTCAATCATCGTGTAAGGTGTATGGCTTTGATCGCGAACAAAGCCCAGAGTGGCCAAATTTCTGGTTTGTGAATCCTGTAGCTTTTCACCCCAATGAAAAACATGTTGTGCCACTTTATCGGCATATTATTGCTGCTGCATTTAATATACAACAAATAACGCGTGTGAACGCTGCAAACAAAGCGCAGGATTATGTTGCGCCGCATATTCAAGTCACATTAGAAATGCAGAAAAAAGCCCAACAAGTCTTGCTCGATATGGGGCTTCCAATGCCATTTTCGATATTGCATGTTGGTGGGAGTTATAGCACCAAACGGCTACCTGATGCACAGTGGCAACAGCTTGTAAAACTTATGCAGTGCGAACAAAAACTACTTGTCTTATGGGGTAATGAAGAAGAAAAAAGTCGTGCTACTGATATCGCCAAGGGTTATGAAAATATTATTGTGGCGCCGCACTGTTTTTCCTTGCCAGTGCTTGCAGGCCTGCTGCAACAGGCCTCTGCTTATCTAGGGCAGGACACAGGTGTTAGTCATCTAGCTGCGGCCTGTGATTGTCCAACCATTATTTTATGGGGTGCAACGGCACCATGGCGTATGGGGGCACTGGGTTCAATACACCGACATATTATACCAATAAGTGATTGCGCACCTTGCTTCAAACGCCAATGCGATCACTTTATCTGTATGCCATCTTTGAATGTTCAATACATGAAACAAGCTTGGCAGGCGGTTCGCAGGTGAAGCTACTCTTTGTTTTAAGCAGCTTGTGCTTGATGCCAGCGTTGCTTTATGCTGAAAGCGATTGTATGCCCTATGCTGGAGAGCAGTTGACCTTTGATGTGGGCTGGGAATTTATCAATGCGGGTGTCGCTACGATGACTGTTAGTACGCCATCTGAAGGCAGTTATAAAATTCACACTGCGGCTCGAACCAATAAATTTTTGGATATTTTCAAAAAAGTTCGGGATATTATTGTATCGGAGGGTATTTGCTTGGATGGTGCCATGCAAAGTACACATTTTAACCTTGAACAGCATGAACGATCATACCATGCTATTAAAAAAACAGTGTTTGACTGGCAGCACGATGCAGTGTTTTATACCCAAAATAAAAAAACAGATCGTTATGATGTGTCTGCAGGGCATTTGAATGTCATGGATGCTTTCTTTAGGGTGCGTAGCGAAAAACTGCTGTTGGGTGATAGTTTTAATGTGCCCGTTTTTGATTCGCGTGAAACCTATGATGTGATTGTTAATATTGGAAAAAAAACAAAAATGTTACGCGCCCCATGGGGTGAGCATGTTGAATGTATTAGCATTGAACCAATACTTAAAACGGCAGGAATGTTTTCCAGTAAAGGTAAAATGAAAATCTGGGTGACCAATGATAGCAGACATATTCCGATTAAATTGATCGCAAAAATAAAAATTGGTCATATCGTGGGAACACTCATTGATTATAAGGAGCCTAGGTGAACACAACATATACAACGCTTGAAACGTGGTGCCTTGATCATCGTAAGCTGGCAACCGCACCAGCATTTATTATATTATTGCTTTTGGCAGCTCCAAGCATGCTTTCGCTAAGCCTTGGCGGTCTGATGGTTGTTTTTGGTGAAATGGGGCGTACTTGGTCATCGGGCTATATTGATAAAAACACCAAGCTTGCCACGGCCGGGCCTTACCGTTTTAGTAGAAATCCTTTGTATTTTTTCAATGCGATGATTTTTGTTGGTTTTTGTGTCATGGCGTTTAACCCTTGGGCGGCGATCTTTGGGATCATATCATTTACCATTATTTATCGTGCAACCATGCGCAGTGAGGCTGAGTTTATTGCGGGTATTTTTGGTGAAGAGTTCACCAAGTGGATTGCCGTTGTGCCGATGTTCTGGCCTAAATGGACAAACTATCCTGCACAAGGGCAATTCTCTTGGGCTTTGGTGGCCAAACACAGAGAACACAAAAATGCTCTGGCTATGTTGGCTGGGGTTGTTTTATTTATTGGCATTTACATATATCAACAGTAGTTAAGAACGGGAATTAAATAACATGCGTAATTTAAGCTTGTCTTTTTGCCCAGCATCTGCGTTTCAAAAAAGCTTACATAGTAGGAGGCTATGCTTCACTTTTTGCGCCTTGATGCTGAATAAAAATTCTGCGCTTTAAATGCGCATGTTATTTAATTTCCGTTCATTAGGATAATACAATGACACTTTCTTTGTTTGAAACATGCCCTCTACAATGTACTTCTCCATTAGAGAAAACCAGCATTGTTCTTCCTGAAGGCGCGCTTTATGAGTGTCCATCTTGCGGTCAATTACTCAGTAGTTGTACTCAAGGTTGGTATAATGAATCCATGCAAGAATTTGATAATCCGCAAGGAACTGTTCCGCAAGGCAGTATGGATAAACGTTACGACCAACGCATGTCTCGCATTTTAAAAGGTGCTCAAAAGAAACTACCGTACCATGCCAACAGGATAACATCGCTGGATGTTGGCTGCTCCAGTGGAGCCTTACTGCAAGTTGCCCAACGTTGTGGTTTTAATGCGCATGGTGTCGAACCAGCAGATCAGGCAGCTAATACTGCATCTGGTATTCCTGATGTCAGTGTTTTCAAAGGCTTTCTTCATGATGCGAAATATCCAGATAATCATTTTGATATGATTACGTTATTTGAAGTTATTGAACACCTTACTGACCCCATAAGTATGACACAAGAAATCTCACGTATTTTAAAGCCTGGTGGTATCTTTCTTATTGGAACGGGTAATGCAGACTCTTGGACTGTGAAATTGCTGGGCGAGAAATGGGAATATTTTGATATCGCTGGGCATGGGGGGCATATCAGCTTTTTTACCCCCAAAAGCATGCGGAAATTGGCCGATCACTGTCAGTTGAATATCAAAGAAATTAGCACCAAACGGGTAAATTTTGGTGAAAAAAAGAATGTTGGTTTTATGTTTTATCAATTCAATCGTATCGTGCGGGAATTGCTTGCGCTGCCTGCACGCTGGACAAGCAAAGGTCACGATATGTTAGTCACAATGCAGAAATCAACGCATTAATGCGATGGTAGATGCCATCGCAGTCATTATTTCGACGTACAACAACCCCAGTTTTTTACGCTTGGTTTTAGCAGCTTATGCCAAACAGTGTGATAAGCGGTTTAGTATTTATATTGCAGATGATGGATCCAATGCTGAAACGCGCGATTTGATTGAACATATGAGCAAGGGTTTCCCTGTGGAAATTCACCACATTTGGCATGAAGACCAAGGCTTTCGCAAAGCAAGAATACACAACCTCGTACTGCAACAAGTGAAAGAAGCTTATGTTATTCTCACCGATGGCGATTGCATTGCGCCCCCTCACTTCATTGCAACCCACCGCCGTTTGGCTCAAGAATCCACGCTTATTTGCGGCAGCAGAATCTTATTATCCCCTAGCTATACACAGCACTTATGCCAATCTGGCAATATACCTTCCTTTAGTACTTTTTATTGTATCAAAAGCCGCTTGCAAGGCCACATCAACCGTGTGTTCCCGTTATTTCTACCTGCCCATTTATCCGCGCCAAAACAAAAAATATCTGGCATTCATGGCTGCCATATCTCCTGCCATACAAAAGATCTACTACATATCAACGGCTTTGATGAAAGCTTTGAAGGTTGGGGGCGTGAAGATTCTGATTTGGTTGCACGGCTTTTGCACAGTGGCGTTCAGCGTCGAAATCTACGTGGAGCACCTGTATTGCATTTATGGCATAAAGAGAACGCACGCAATCATTTAAACGACAATGATGCTCTGCTACAGGCATGCATTGATGACAAGCGGAAACAAGCGTTGATTGGCATTGGTGAATTGAGCAATATTGAAGATAAATCATGCCCAAACCTTTGATTATTGTACAAATTTGCCGTCGTTTTGGGCCTGTTGGAGGCATGGAGCGTTATGTTTGGGAGCTTTGTCGCGAACTGGCAATCATGGGGCATCACGTGCATGTTTTATGCGAAGTAAACCTTTGCACAGAGCCTTTATCAAACGTATCTATTCATGAATTAGGTGAAATTCGACCCAAACCACGCTGGCTTGCCCACATCCGCTTTTCTTGCCATGTACATCAGTGGTTAGAAAAGAATCGCACGTCTGAAATGATTATTCATAGCCATGAGCGCACAGCAGATCACCAGATTACCACCTTCCACGGCCCGCCATTTGCCAAAGTTCGCGATTTGCCATGTTGGAAGCGTTTTTCCCCGCGTATAACAATGAATTTATGGCTGGAACAGCGTGAACTCTGCGCAGCACAAGTGCAAATGATTGTACCAAATTCCAAGCAGATTGCCGAAAATATTGAGTATTATTATCCATCTATTAGCCACCGCATTACCCCGCCGATTGTGCCAGGCGTTGCCGATGTGCCCAAGCGACCCATGCGAGCTATTGCACCCGACGGCGGCATGATTGGTTTTATTGGTAAAGAATGGAAGCGTAAAGGGCTTGTTATGGCCATTGACATTATGAACGAGCTTGTAAAACAACGGCCAAACCTTCATTTTATGGTTGCAGGCTCAATGCAAAAAGATATTCAGTCATTGTTTAAATCAGCCACCTTCCAGTTCAGCCTATTGGGCGAGGTCGACACAAAAGATTTTTATCCGCAATTGGATGTGTTATTGCATCCTGCGAATAATGAACCTTATGGTATGGTCATTACTGAAGCATTGGCTGCGGGTGTTCCTGTGGTGATTTCTGATGTGTGTGGCGCAGCAAGCGAAATAAACGCCAAGCTTGGTAGTGTTTTAGCTTTAGAATCTTCTGTTACATTGTGGTGTAATGCACTTGAGTTATGGTTAAACCTTTCAGATGCGAATATTGATTATCAAAGAAGTTGGTATCATACCGCCTTATCTTATGAGGCACTCTATAAAAAAATAGAGCTAAGCTCGAAGGATTTCTAGACCAAGCAAGCCTCGTTGCATAGTCTCCAATCCATTGTGTTAAGGAGTAAGATTTGACCACGAAAGAAGCAGAAAAACTTGTTTATAATGTCTGGAATCGTTGTAAAAATCACTTTTTTAAAAACACCCCATCTGAACGTTGCCACTCGTGGGAACAGGCAGATGAAACGTCGCTACGTGCTTTGGAAGAATATTTTCATGGTAGCGCTTATCGCTTTTCGATGTTATTGACATTGGCCAAACAATACCTTCCCGAAAAGGCCAAAGTTTTGGATGCTGGCGCAGGGCATGGTGTACTAGCTTTGGCATTAAAAGATGCAGGGTTTAATGCTGCAGCATCTGACTTACATCAGGGCTTGGCCATCTTTGAAGAGGAAAATATTCCCTACTATCAATGGCACTTAGAGGCTCATGCTGCGCCATTTCCTGACAATAGTTTTGATGCGGTGATTCTATCACAAACAATTGAACACTTTACATACTCTCCACTAAAGCCTTTGCAAGAACTTGTGCGTGTTCTTCGTCCTAGTGGCATTTTAATTGTTGATGCGCCAAATATCAGTTGCTTTCATAATATCTCTCGTTTGTTCAGAGGGAAAAGTTTGCACTGGAATTTAAAAAAACATTATTTAGAGCAAGTCGCGGAAGTGGTTGATGGTGTTCCCTATTATGATCGTCATAACCATGAATATAGTTACGAAGATTTACTTGATATAGCCGATTATTTTGATTTAAAGGTTGAAAATATTGCTTATTATTCATCATGCAATAAAAAGAAAAGAGGCCAATTTGCTATTTTCTTCTCACATATCAGAGATGCAGTGAAACGCTGGAGAAAAGGTATCTATGCCGTTTATCGCCTTCCTAGTGATGCAAAGCAAGCTAACGTAGGTGAAACTTTTTCATCCCAGAAGGTGACGCATCGATTACAAGCTGAAAAAACATCATCGGCGCATTTGTTGCATGTTAAACCAGCGGAAGGCTAAACGATGACAATGAATAAAATATCTGTATATATCATGACTTACAATGAGGCTGATAAAATCGGAGATGCGATTCGCAGTGTGCTCTGGGCTGATGAAATCATTGTGGCTGACTCCAGTAGTACGGATGGAACCATTGAAATTGCAGAGAAATTGGGTGCAACGGTTGTACAAATCCCCTTTCAAACATTTGGCCAAATTCGCAATGATGCCATTGCTTCCTGTACGTATAATTGGATTTTCAGTCTAGATGCCGATGAGCGCTGTACGCCTGAAGCGGAAAAAGAAATTAAAAATACCGTTATAGATGCACAGGCCGACGCGTATTATGTGCCGCGCCGCAACTGGTTTATGGGTCGTTGGATCAAGCATTGTTGCTGGTATCCAGATTATCGTCAGCCGCAATTATTTAAAAAAGAGGCACTGACTTTTGATGATGCGTCAGAAGTCCATGAAACACATACGGTGCATGGAAAAATAGGCTATTTAAAGCAGGATATTTGGCAAATACCGTTTATGAATCTTGAACAAGTGACACATAAGATGCAGCGATATTCATCACTGGGTGCAAAAAAACTTCAACGTGAGGGGAAAAAAGTATCCATGGGTCGGGCTTTATCACATGGTATTTGGGCATTTGTTCGTATCTACTTTTTAAAGCTAGGCTTCTTGGATGGTTGGGCTGGTTTTGTTTTGGCACTGTCAAACTTTGAAGGCACATTCTACCGCTATGCAAAAGCCAATGAGTGCATGCAGCGGTGGAATAACCAACAGCCGAAACCTTCACTCAAGTGAGCTTCCATAAATGATCAACTCACGTTATTACACGATGCTTAACAAGCCCCTTGCTTATCTACTTTGTGCTGTGGTTATATCCCTCCCATTTTCCATAGCGGTGGCCAATGTTCTTTTGGCGATAGCACTGCTACTATCTTTTATTGCAGGTAGTTGGCTGCGTGGCGCAAAGCTACTTTATCAAAAGGCAAAAATGCTGAGTATGGCGTGGTTAGCCTATATCATTTTGATGTTTGTTGGCCTTATTTGGAGCCCCGATATGCAGCGCGGGCTGGTGATTATTAGCAAGCAATGGTCATGGCTTATCATTCCAGTGTTTATCGTTATATGTGAAGAAAAAGAGTGGCGTGACCGTATATTGCTTGGTATTTCTATTGGTTTGTCATTACACCTTCTGTTGTGCATTGCTCAGTCATTGGGCATGCCATTGCCTGTTGCTGCTCCTGGTGGCTCATCCATGCAGGATCCCGCTGGGCTTATTGGTCATATCAGTTTTGGATTTATTTATGGTATATGGGCAGCATGGTTGCTTCATATCGGCATGTTGCGAAACGATTATATGCGTTATGTATTGTGGGCACTGGCGGCATTTTCAACGCTATGGGTATTTGTTGTTCAGGGGCGAAGCGGCTATCTTGTGGTGTTGGCCATTGGCCTGATAATGGCCTGGAAGCTGTGGTTTCGATATATGAATACTCGGCTGATTGTCGGTGCAATGATGATTGGCATTATTGCCATAGCAGCCATTGTTATGGGGCCAGCCAAAGATCGTATTCAAGGAACGGTTGATAGTCTGCATGCTTTTTCAGAGGGAGACTTGCAACATGCGGAAATACGTATTTCTCTTTGGTATTTGGCTTGGGAAAGTTGGAAAATAAAGCCACTTCTAGGGGTTGGAACAGGCGGTTTTCCTAGTTCCTCTGATAGTATTGCGGCACAACACCCAAACTTAAACCTTGGAGGGGATACGCATATTGCTGTACCTCATAATATTTATTTAATGGAGCTTGTTCGCTGGGGGCCGCTTGGCTTGTTGGTTTTATTGATCTTTCTAGGTGCTTGGATTCGTTTAGGTTGGCAAGGTGATTGGCAGCATCCTCACTATTTGTTCATTGCCTTATCAGGTGTTGCTCTGGCTGTGCATGGGCTTAGCTCTCAAGCCATTGAGGAGTATCATGCAAGTGTCTATGCAGGAATTTTTTTGGCGATTGGCTTTTCTTCACTTGCTGGTGCAAGAAAATAAGCACTTGTGTATGTCCGTAATGGGCGTGAACTGTTCGTATGACGATGGTTAAGTATTACAGTGTAGTTACGGTGATAGTTTACTAAATGCACTTATTATGCAGCATTAATATGGCTACCCGACCTCATCTTGTTAAACTTAAGATGAAGAAATGGGATGCCAAAAAATATGCGAGTAGAAAATAAGTGCTTTTAGTAAACTGTCACCGTAATTAAAAAATGCTTGATCACGAGCATAAAAAAGGACGCGGCCTAGCTGTTGAAATGTTAACCCGCATTATTCATAAATCGCCGTGATGATTGCGCTGGGCCTTTGTTCACAACGAATTTTTGCGAAAAGGGGCGTAGCCATGTTTACGGACGTTTGAGCAAGGATTCGTTGCGGGCAAAGGAACAAGCAAGGGTGCGGCAGCATTCATGAATAATGCGGGTTAAATGATTGGGGTGTCATTTTTATCGTTCTTGATCATCCTCATTTGTCGCTCACCAACAATGAGGTAGAGCGTGCATTACGGCACTGGGTCATTATGCGCAGAATAACTTTTGGCACGCGAACCAGAGAGGGATCAAAGGTTTTTGCTATTCTTGCAAGTGTGATAGAGACATGCCGTCTACGGCAGCAGTCGCCATGGAAGTATCTTGCTGAAGTAATCTCAAATCGAAGAGCTGGTTTGCCTGTCCCACGGCTACCTTCACCTATTAAGATGGAGGGGGTCTGAATAGTTGCACCT
>JAUZQT010000146.1 GCA_030950825.1 Mariprofundaceae bacterium
GTTGCAGCATGGCAGTAGGGTCGGTAATCACTGCCCCTATATTCTTTTTACCACGCGAACGAAAAATCTTCCATTTGTTATGTAGCGGTTCAAAATAACTTTCCATTTCACCAATGGTTTCACTGGCTCCCAAGAACATAATGCCTTCAGGTCTTAAAGAAAAATTGAATAGCTCCATCGCTTTTCGTTGCAATACAGGCTGTAAATAGATCAATAAATTGCGGCAGGTTACCAAATCCATATTGGTGAATGGAGGGTCTTTAATGAGGTTCTGCTGAGCAAACACAACCATTTCACGAATCGTGCGCGTCACACGGAAAGAGTCATCCTGATGAAAGAAATACTTACCCAACAGGTGAGCAGGCACATCACCCGCAATGGATTCAGGAAATGCGCCATGACTGGCCGTCATCACCGCATCTCTATTCACATCAGTGGCAAATATTTTCACATCGACATCTACACCTAAGTTATGAATACATTCACAACATAAAATCGCCAATGAATAGGCTTCTTCTCCTGTTGAGCATCCTGCAACCCAGATACGAAGCTCGCCCCCTTTACGCTTACGAACAAGCTCAGGTAAATATGTGTTTTCAATCAGATCAAACGCTTTTCTATCACGAAAGAAGTTCGACACGCCAATCAAAAGCTCTCGGTACAGTGTTAAAACTTCGGCCGTGTTACTTTCTAAAAAACGAACGTAATCATCCAGCGACTCCATCTGGTTGACCAGCAAGCGGCGCTCAACACGGCGCAACAACGTGCTCTGTTTGTAAAAAGTGAAATCAATACCGTGTTTTTCTCGTAATTGATAAAAAATACGCGTCAATCCATCTTCATCGGACATAATTGAACCCGAAAGCTCAGAGCGGCTGGCATAAGGATGTTTGGCAAATGCCATCAATTGCTTTGGCATCTCTTTAGGTGGAAGAATAAAGTCAGCGACACTTGTAGCAATCGCATTCTTTGGCATGCCATCAAACTGTGCCGATTCAATATCCTGAATCATCACCATGCCCAGCTTCTCTTTAATGGTACGAATACCACGTGTGCCATCACTGCCTGTTCCTGAAAGTACAATGGCAATAGCTTTATCTTCCTGATCTTCAGCCAAAGATTTGAAGAAAATATCAATGGGCAAGTTCAGACCACGATCATGTTCCTGCTTATCAAGCAGAAGTGAACCATGAAAAATCTTCAGATTATGATTGGGTGGAATCAGATACACGTGGTTGGGTTCTACTTTCATGTTATGCTCAGCACGAAGGACTGGCATTTCAGTATGACGAGATAGCAGCTCAACCATCATGCTCTTATGGACAGGAGAAAGGTGCTGCACAACAACAAATGCCATACCTGAATCTTCAGGAGCATGCTTGAAAAAATCCTCGATCGCTTCCAATCCACCAGCAGAAGCACCAATGCCTACATAATAGGTGGGAGAAGCATCTTTCTTTTCTGTTAAATTTTCGGATGTATCTGGATGCTTATCTTTAGACATTGATTACCCCTATTTTAAAAACACACCATATATTTTTTTTTATAAATTATATAGTTCCTAGTACTACGCCCAATAATGAGAGCCGCCACACGCTTCCATTCCAACCAAACAAGATGCCAGTTGCGTCATGAATTCTGCCAATTTGCTACGATTTAAACGTTTGCGATGCCGTATGGGAGCGGAACGGGCCATCCCATTAGTTTACTAAATACATTTATTGGCATCCTTCAGCAGTTTCTCAACCCCTTTTTTCGGTGTTTTGGCCAATTTCTGAAGCAGTGAAAAGGGTATTGAGCTTCTGCTACTGTGACCAGCAATTTTCTCCAGCATTGTCAGCCATAGCTGGCTCGTCATTTCAGAATCATACAGAGCCCGGTGAAAAGCACCTTCAACAGGGATATTCAGATGGTCGATTAACGTCCCTAACTGATGGTTGGGTGCATCTTGATAAATCCTTCTGGCTACCAGCATGGAACAGACAAATGTACCGACATAATGTCTGGATATTCGAGCCAGCTCCGCATCCAGGAAACGTTTGTCAAATGACGCATTATGCGCAACCAGATTATGGTCACCTATAAAATCAGTAAATTCGCCCATCACCTCTTCACAGGGTGGAGCGCCCTTTAGCATTGCATTGCTAATCCCAGTATAATTTGCAATAAAGGAGTCAACTGGCTGGCCTGGATTCATTAATTTTTGAAACCGTTCTTTAATGATCCCCTTTTCAATCCGTACAGCACCAATTTCTATGGCACGATCCCCATAGTCAGGGGAGAGTCCTGTCGTTTCAAAATCAAGGACAACGACAGTATCAGCATTGGACATCATGATAGCTCCTTTTTTAACACCGGCAGTCGAGTCAAGTCTATCATCAGAAGTCGGGTAGAGAAATTACGGTGATATATATGGCTTGTTCTCTCTTGACTGCCACCAGAGTTTGGTAATAATCCAGAAAATGAAGCAAGCTCTGCTGCAAGCATCTCTCCACCTGCGCTTTGTGATGGCGATGCTTGCCATGCTTGGGGCTATGTGGGCGACTATTGATTTGCATCCACATGAAGATGGTTTGCATCAGCTTGGTCAGTGCGCGGTATGTTCACTGGAAGAGTCTGTGTCGCATGGCTTTACGGTGCATACTGCTATCAAGTTTATCGTTCAAGAGAATGATTTTATTGCTGTGCTATGGCAAGCAAAAAGCACCATTGCATCTCGCCTGCATATTGTTTCTATTCGTGCTCCTCCATTCGCCTGATTTTTACAACCCAACAATAAAAAAATCAGCCTACTCATGACCTGTTCGGTCATGTGATTCTTATGGAGGAATCATGAAAGCACAAAAACTTGTGTGGCTACTGCCATGCCTGCTGCTGGCGATGTCTGCTAATGCAGCAGAAACAGCTGAGATCAATGCATTA
>JAUZQT010000147.1 GCA_030950825.1 Mariprofundaceae bacterium
ACAAAAAACCCAGCAAAAAGCTTCCTAACACATTGACGGTTAAAGTACCCCACGGGAAAGAGCCGCCGGCTGCCCGTTGTACAGCAGCAGCCAACCAGAAACGCATCATTGCACCACATGCCCCTCCGATAGCAACTGCCAGCATTTGTTTCATCAATTGCCACCCTCATGCAGGATTTTACGTCGCTCTGCCAACCACTCCTTGCGTTCACGTAAGGTTTTCTCAAAACCCCGTTTAGTCGGCTCAAACAGCGCCACAGCCTGCATTTCCTCTGGAAAATGATGTTGATCAACCACTGCGTCCTTCGCATGATGGGCATATTGATACCCTTCACCATGTCCAAGTTGTTTCATTAGCTTGGTCGGGGCATTTTTTAAGTGTATCGGAACATCCAAATGCTGCGTTTCTTTCGCCAGTTTCCTTGCAGCCTTCTCAGCCATGTATGTCGCATTGCTTTTGGGCGCTAAAGCAAGGTAAATGGCCGCTTCAAATAAGCCCTGTTCCCCTTCTGGCGAGCCTAAAACTTCATACATCCGTTGCGCATCCAAGCATATACTCAAAGCACGCGGATCTGCCAGGCCAATATCTTCACTTGCAATACGAATCAAACGCCGTGCTAAATATAATGGCGCTTCTCCAGCCTCTAACATACGTGCCAACCAATAACATGCTGCATCAACATCCGAGCTACGAATGGATTTATGCAAAGCAGATATAAAATCATAATGCGCATCGCCATCACGATCATAGTTGGCTTGCCGACGGAGCCAGCGTTGCTTTACGGCATCCAGTTGCCAGCAATAATCTTTATCTGCTTCAAACAATTCCTGCAAGGCATTCAATGCATAACGCGCATCCCCATCTGCTGCTTTTACCAACCACTGCAGCGCATCTTTTTTAAGTGAAAATTTTCCTTCTTGCTCTTGCAAGACGCGCACAGCGCGCTGTAAAATATGCTCAAGTGCCGAAATATCCAAGGCTTTTAAGACAATCACACGGCAGCGTGAAAGCAATGCGTTATTTAAGGTAAATGATGGGTTTTCCGTGGTTGCTCCCACCAAAATCAATGTACCATCTTCAATATAAGGCAATAAAACATCTTGCTGGGCTTTATTAAAACGATGAATTTCATCCAAAAATAAAACATAAGGTCGATTTTCATTTTTGGCTTTAGCAACCACCGCCTGCACTTCTTTTTTGCCCGCTGAGACTGCCGATAAATGCTCAAAGGGCATATCTGCTGATTCTGCCATCAGCGTTGCAAGTGTTGTTTTTCCCACGCCAGGTGGCCCCCAAAACACACATGATACAGCACGCCCTTCTGCAATCGCTGTTGCAAACCAAGAGCCTTTTTGCGTTAATTCAAGTTGGCCTTCAATATCTTGCAGACAAGTAGGTCGCAAGCGATAAGCCAACGGCGCATGCGCTGGTACGCTGAGTAGTTTTTCTTCAGGGAATAAAGAGGCGGTAAAGGTCAGTTTAAAATTCCTTAGATACTGAAATCATCATAGACTGCTCACGATCACGGTATTCACTTACAACTGGTGCGCTAACAGATAATTTGCGGTGGTATGTATAGGCGTAAGCAACATTAATATACACATCAAATACTTCACCACCAGCGCCAAGGCTTAAACGGTGCCCCGACTGGTCGGCAATCGCCGCTTGAAATGCTGAAGTACGGTTTGCACCTTGTTCATAGGCATAACCAAAGCGAAATGCTGTATCGGGCAGCCAATACCACGTCAGGCCTGTTTTAATAGCCAATGTATCTTTTAAATCCGCCGCATAGTTCATTGTGCCACCCTGCACATTAAGGTTTTTAATACGCGACCAACGTTCATACGCAATATCTGCTTCAAAACGCAATGCATCTGCCACATCATGTGAAATACCGAGCGTTATCTGCTCGGGTAGCTTTAAATCAACCAATTGGCTGCCAGATTTTACTTTTGTTTTGGTGCCTGAGCGCAACATCATGCCCATTTGCCACAGTGGCGCTGGCTTCCAATGGATACCAATATTAATACCAAAGCTTGCTTGATCTTCGCCTGAAAAGTTCGTGCCTGCTTGCGTCATTGACATCGTTGTTCGATATATATCCACCCCATGTGCCACTGCCAAGGTACTGCTTATGGCATAAATAAGATCCAAGGATAGGCGATCTGAACGAATCGACGTGCTATCACCACCCCAAACGGTATCATTGGAAAAAGGTGTACTAAAGGCCAAAGAAAGCCCAAAATTTGAATCATGTGGCATCCAAGACGCATTCAAAGAGTTGCCATTTCTGGCGCTACCACTATTGGATTGAATACCAGCCAGTAACTTCACCGATGAATTGCGGCTACGCACGGAAAAGCTTCCCTCGGCGCGAATACCATCCAACCATGCAATGGCAGCTGGGTTGTATGATGCTGCCGTCACATCCGAGATGCCTGCAACCATCGCATTGGACACCGCCAAACCAGACGCAGAAAAATCATTATTGGCAAAACCTGCTGCCTGCACTGAACCAAGCCCACTACCCCACATACATAGCAATCCTGCTACTGTAAACAAACGCTTCATTGTTGACTCTCCATTATATTTCCATTGGCATCAATCACATCAACGCCTTTAGGTATTTCAAATTCAAACAGTTTCTTATCAGGCACGCCTTCATTAATGGTTAATAAACGCATGCGATTACGATTATCAAAGCTATCTTTGCTTT
>JAUZQT010000148.1 GCA_030950825.1 Mariprofundaceae bacterium
CTTGCAAATCGTTCGATACTTTGCCCATCCACGCCCGCTGCGCCTTTGTTGGCGGCAATGCGCTGCCAACTACGCTGCAATGTGGATGGACAGGAAACCAAGTCAGGCTTGCATCCTATGCCAAATAAAGCATAGAATGCAAGCCTGATGTTCCCAGTACGTGTATCTCTATTTTTTAAAATTCCCTTTATTTATTAAATGGTTGAGTGCGATATATCGAAAAAAGTTCAGCCTAGGGGCCACTTCAGTGCTTGGTTTTGTTTCGCGTTTTTTTTATCCCTCCCACTGATTAATCGCCTCGCAGTAGAGTGGGAGAAAAACATAAAATGAGCCCCTTCCAAATGGCAATGGCACCGCACCATTAAAAAACACAATGCCCTTCGTAGTCGCTTGTGCTACGTTCGACAGACTCCTAGTGTTTTGCCATGAGCACTCAACAAAATAACCCTTTATTGGCTGGTATGGGCTCGCCCCTCCCGCTATTTGATCAAATTCTTCCCCAACATGTTTTGCCTGCACTGGATCATGTGTTGCAGCAACAACGTGAACGTATTCAGATACTTATCACGCAAAAGAACCCTAGCTGGAACAGCTTTGTTGTACCTCTTGAAGAAATGGATGAAGAGTTATCTCGTGTCTGGGGGCCTGTTACCCACTTAAACGCGGTATGTGATTCGGAAGACCTGCGCCTTGTATATCAAGAAGGCGTACAAAAAAACGCCGCTTGGCATACAGAAATGGCACAAAACGAAGCTTTATATACGGGTTTGAAATATATTGAAGAAAATCAGTCTGATTCATTAAATGACGCGCAAAAAGAGTTGCTCAAGCAAAGTATTCGAGATTTCAAGCTTTCGGGGGCAGAATTGTCAGGTGAAGCCAAACAACGGTTTAAAGTGATTCGCTTACGTTTATCTGAGCTGGCAACATTGTTTGAACAACACGTTTTGGATGCTACTCGGGCATTCACCTTGCATATTGAAAATGAAAGCGATTTGGCAGGTTTGCCTGAATCAGCATGCGAAGCTGCAGCACAACGAGCATCTGAAAATAATCAAGGAGGGTGGCTGTTTACCCTTGATGTTCCATCTTATTTGCCGTTGATGCAATATAGTGAAAAACCAAAGCTACGTGAAACAATGTATCGTGCTTATTGTACCCGAGCGACAAGCGCAGAGCTTGATAACAGCCCTGTGATTGATGCGTTGTTGCATCTGCGCAAAGAAATTTCTCAATTGCTGGGTTTTGAACATTATGCAGATTATTCTCTTGCTACCAAAATGGCCGAAAATGGCCGTGAAGTAATTGGTTTTTTACGTGAGTTGGCCAATAAAAGTCATGCCATGGCTGAGCATGAAATCAAGGAACTGCGCGATTTTTCAAAAAACAACCTTGGCATTGATCCGCTACAGGCCTGGGATATTCCCTTTGCCTCTGAAAAATTACGCATGCATACCTATGCTATTTCGCAAGAGCTACTAAAGCCATATTTTTCAGAAGCGGCCGTTGTATCTGGTATGTTTGCATTGGTTGAAAAAATATACGGCATTCAAATTCGTAAAGGCAAAGCCACGTTATGGCATGAAGATAGCAAATATTTTGAAGTGTTCGATAAAAGGAACGAACAAATCGCCGCATTTTATTTGGATCCTTATGCCCGTGCGCACAAGCGTGGTGGTGCCTGGATGGATGAGTGCGTGGTTCGCTGGCAAAAGCCTGATGGAAATTTGCAATTACCAGTTGCCTATTTGGTGTGTAACTTTGATGCCCCGATTGGTGATAAGCCTGCATTGTGGAACCATGATGAAGTAATGACATTATTTCATGAGTTTGGGCATGGTCTGCATCATATGTTGACTGAGGTAAATATTCGTAGGGTTTCAGGGATCAATGGTGTGCCTTGGGATGCAGTTGAGCTTCCAAGCCAATTTATGGAAAATTTCTGCTGGGAACGTGAGGTTCTGGATTTATTCGCCAGACATTATGAAACGGGTGAAGTTATCCCCAATGATTTATTTGAACGCATGACGGCTGCCAAAAACTTCCAATCGGGTATGCAAATGTTGCGTCAAATTGAACTTTCATTGTTTGACTTCCTTTTGCACAGCGAATATCAACCCGATGGCAAGTCGCGTGGTACCCAGCCAGACAAAAAACAAAATGGAAAATCAGTACAAGGCCTGTTGGATCAAGTGCGAGAAGAAGTTGCCGTCACCATACCGCCTGCATTTAATAAGTTTCAAAATAGTTTTTCGCATATTTTTGCAGGTGGTTATGCCGCAGGTTATTATAGTTATAAGTGGGCGGAGGTATTATCTGCCGATGCTTATGCTGCATTTGAAGAAGAGGGGCTTACCAACCCTGTAACGGCGGCGCGTTTCCGAAAAAGTATATTAGCCATCGGTGGGAGCTCAAATATTATGGATGGTTTTATTGCATTTCGTGGTCGCAAACCCAGTGTGGATGCTCTTTTACGCCACTCAGGGCTTGGGAAAAAGTGAGCCCAGAGAGGATCCCTGGAGGGCGCATGAAAAAGGACGAGAGTGCGGGGAAGACATTGTTGTTAATTCGCCATGCCAAGGCCATCTCGGGCGATTTTTCTCAAGCTGATGTGATACGGATCTTAAGCAAACGCGGTGAAAAACAAGCCCATAATATGGCACATCAAATCAACCACGAAGCACTAAACCCCGATATTATTTTCAGTAGCAGCGCCAAACGCACAGCAATGACAACGAATATTTTAATGGCTGATATGGCGATGTCGGCTCAACAAGTGCAATGGCGCGATGATTTGTATCTTGCCGAAGCAGATGTATTGTTCAATACAATACGGCAAGCTGATAATGGCATTCAAAAGCTTGCGCTGGTTGCGCATAATCCAGGGCTTTCTGAATTGGCAAATATTCTATTAAGTGATGGTGTTACCAGCATGTCCCCGTGCACTGTTGTGGCGATTTCATGGCCTGTACAACACTGGAGCGATATATCCGTAGGTTCGGGGGTGTTATGCGCCTACCTTGAGCCGCTTGTATAGAATGAAAGCCATAAAAAACTTACTGTGCATTACCTATGAACGGGTTAATACTGTATGTCATACAATAATACGGAGTTTTTATGACATCGTTATCAAATGAATCCACTTCCCAAGAAAATAGCCAGATCAACGTACAGATTGGTACACCGCTATCAAATACAGCCACACGTGTGATGTTGCTGGGTTCAGGTGAACTGGGTAAAGAGCTGGTCATTGAGCTACAGCGCTTGGGTATTGAAACCATCGCTGTGGATAGTTATGCCAATGCACCAGCCATGCAGGTGGCGCATCGCAATCATGTCTTGAATATGCTGGATGGCGTTGCTTTGCGCGCCATTGTTGAGCAGGAAAAACCGCATTTGATTGTGCCAGAAGTTGAAGCCATTGCTACCCATACCTTGGGAAATCTTGAGGCTGAAGGTTTTCATGTGATTCCAACCGCACGAGCCGCACAGTTAACCATGAATCGTGAAGGCATTCGCCGCCTTGCTGCGGAAGAGCTGGCTTTAACAACATCCACATACCGATTTGCTGCCACGCAAAAAGAGTTTGAAGAAGCTATTGTGAATGTTGGCAAACCATGTGTGGTCAAGCCGATTATGAGCTCATCAGGTAAAGGGCAGTCGGTGGTAAAAACCGATGCCGATATTCAGAATGCATGGGATTACGCTCAAGCAGGTGGGCGTGCAGGTAAAGGAAAAGTCATTGTCGAAGGCTTTGTTGATTTTGATTATGAAATAACCCTGCTTACTATTCGTCATCGTGACGGTACATCCTTCTGCCAGCCTATTGGTCACTTACAGGTCGATGGTGACTACCGTGAGTCGTGGCAGCCGCAAGCCATGTCAGATGCGGCACTTCAAGCAGCGCAACATATTGCCTGCCGAGTGACAGAGGCGTTGGGTGGTTATGGCCTGTTTGGTGTGGAGTTGTTTATCAAGGGTGATGAAGCGATTTTTAGTGAAGTGTCGCCCCGTCCTCATGATACAGGGTTGGTGACATTAATTTCGCAGGATTTGTCCCAGTTTGCGTTGCATGTTCGGGCAATTTTAGGGCTTCCGATTCCAAACATTCGCCAACACGGTGCCGCTGCATCCTGCCCAATTGTGGTGGAAGGCAACGCAACACAAGTCAGTTTTGGTAACTTATCCGAAGTGTTGGCGCAAACAGATACACAAATCAGGATTTTTGGAAAACCATCCGTGCATGGAAAACGCCGCATGGCCGTGGTGTTGGCGCGGGCTGAATGCATTGAGCAGGCACGAGAAAAAGCCAAAATATCTGCCGAGGCACTGCAGCTTACATGGTAACTATTCAGCATACTCATAAAATGCTGTAACAATTCAGCTCACCACTGATTTTATCCAGATTTCCGTTCAAATACGCCTTTATTTCGTCATCCCGAGTGGCTGTCTGCGTGCGGCACGCACAGGCACTCGGGGATGGCGGTTTTTATAGTTTGATGGAGTACCTTGTAAGCCACGCGCATACATAGCCCAAATTATTGATGCGTCTAAGCCATTAGAAAACACACATCATAAATAAGGCTATTGCATATGTTTTTAAATATCGCATATAAACCAGTCGCTTATACCACATAGGCACAGTCATTTTCAGGATCCACGAAATATAAAACAAACTATTATGTGCTGTGCTGGCTAAAAAACTTTTTATTTATTTAAAAGCCCCTACACTTTCTCAATGTCATTGAATGTTCAGCAACTTCTCTATGTTTACCATGGATTACACCACGTTTTTCGTGAAGATTTACATTTGGCTCGGCCTCTTATCCAAATTCTTCAAAAAAATAGTAAGCCAGAAAAAGCGCGCCATCTAGCAATGGAAATGGCACGTAGAATGCTCGCACATGGGCATTCAAGTAGCGCTTTAAGCTTTCTCGGGATTTGCAAGCGATTGAATCATCCGCAGCATGGTGATATTGAATCAATGACCAGCATGGCTCAGATGAGCTTGGACAACCCCCAAGATAGCCCCATGGAAACATTCTCTTTAATTGACAAGCTTTCTGATCGCGAGGCCATGGATTTTATTCTACAGGCCAAGATTGTTCGTTGCCATGATGGTTATAATGTCGTGCGTCAAGGTGAAATAAGCGACAGTTTTTATCTGATTCTTGAAGGCAAGATGAAGGTTCACTTACAATTGAGTGAAGGCTCCGACGTGCATTTAAATACTTTGCACCCAGGTGATTATTTCGGTGAATATGCCTGTGTCTATCAGCTACCGCGTACTGCCAATGTTACAGCTTCTGGCGAAGCCGTTATTTTGGAGTTCTCCAACAAAGCCATTGCACAATTAATGGAACAATCACCTGAAGCTGGCGAACAGCTTATGAAAGCTGTTCGAACACGCTTAATACAATCGATGAGTCAAACGCACCCTGCTTTTACGCAGCTTGCAGCAGCTGATTGTGATTGGATGGCTGAAGAATCCGCAATTATTGAGTTAAAAGCGGGAACTTTCTTGGATCATCAGCTGGCTCAACAATGCTGTGTGGTGATGCATGGGGAGCTTATTGCCCAGCAACATGACCAGCAAAGGCCGTTATGTTTATTGCAAAAAAACGACATTTTCGGTACCCACAGTAAATATTTGGCTCTACCAGAGGGAGCAAGGTTTTTTACTGAAAACCGCAGCCTTGTTTGCTGTATTCCTGAAAATATTTTCTTGTCCTTTATGGCGGCTTATGGTGATTTCGAACGTTGGATAAAAACAGCCCGTAGTCGTCACTTGACAACAAGCCAAGCTGAATAGCTAGAGCTTGTTGGCAGATCCTATTTTTGGCTCTTCACCAGCCCAAAGTCGGCGCATATTTTCTTGATGCCTAACTGCCACCAACAAAGCCAAAATGACACAAGTAAATAATGAGCTTGGTGTAACCTTAAACCAAGATAGTGCATCAAATAACCAAGCAAAAGCAGGCAACATGAGTGCTGCAACAACCGATGCTAAGGAGACATAACGGCTTAATTTGAACAGTAGTAACCACACAGCAAAGGCACTTATTCCAACCCATGGCAACCATGGAATCAATACACCAAACATGGTTGCAACACCTTTGCCGCCTTTGAACTTCAAATAGATCGGGAAAACATGGCCTAGGAACACTGCCAGTGCGACTGCAGCAACCAGCGTCATATCACTCTGAAGATATTGTGCTAGTCCTACTGCTAAGGCTCCTTTTCCAATGTCTGACAGCAGTGTCAAAACACCTACTTTTTTCCCGCTGGTACGCAGGGCATTGGTAGCGCCAATATTGCCGCTGCCGTATTTCCTAGGATCTTTGCCTGTTAACCAACGCGCAAACAACAAACCAAACGGAATAGCGCCCAGTAAATAGGCCGAAACTATCGCAGCAGCCGCAATCTCTGGGGCTTGAAAGATGCCCATTAATCTTTGCGGTAGCGTGTGCGACAATCGTCCAGTTTATCTCGTTGGCGTTCAATTTGACTGGCTGATATATAGCTTGGAAGTATTGATTCCAAGCTTGCTGCTTCGCCAAATAGGGAGGGGAAAGCCTTACCTTGCGCAATGTTGTCATGTTGCAATAGCAATAATTGATCCGCTGTTAATAATGGCACAGGTAAAATCTGTGAAACCATGGCCAAGATCTTGGCGAAGATATTTGGCATAGGCAGCAGCAAACGTTGGCGATTTAGAGTCATCATAAGTAAACGCATCAGCTCCATAAAGCTGTATACCTTAGGCCCAGCAAGCTCATAAGATTGACCGTGAACATGACGGTTGCCAATGCTTTGCACAAAAACCCTCGCAACATCCTCAACCCAAACAGGCTGAAAACGGGCTTCCGCTTGAATCACTGGCAGCACAGGCAATAATGCAGACATTGCTTTAAACTTATTAAAAAACGCGTCTCCAGCACCATAAATAATGGAAGGGCGAATAATTGTCCAAGCCAAACCGCTCTGACGAACATAGCCTTCAGCATCCCCTTTGCTGCGCGAGTATAGGCTGGCTGGGATACTTCCAGCACCCAATGCACTCATGTGTAAGTACTGTTTGACATGGTGCCGTTTACAAGCCGCAAGTACATGCTCAGTACCATGCACATGCACAGCGTCAAAACCATAACGACCACGCTCAAACAACAAGCCAACCAAATTAATGACGCAATCAGCTCCAGCAATGGCTTCATCCAAACCACGCCCATCACTTAAATCAGCTTTTACGACGTGTGCACCAGAGATCATCAATGCGCGCGCCTTTTCTGGGTGCCTACAAGCAACAGTCACATCATGACCTGCACGCACTGCTTGCCTTACAATGACACGACCAACAAAACCACTTCCACCAATGATACAGACACGTTGTGTCATGCTGACCTCCATTCCCAAGTATTCATCAGAAAACCTCGAAAGCTGCAAAGCTGCGGCTATTGCTAGGCTCCCATTACAATTCAAACGTGGAACTCTATGGTTTTAAAGTTGAGAATGAAATAAAATATGAACAGTGATGCCACTTGGTAGTGATTGTTGCAGCGCCAGTGTTGAAAATTTCTCCTGTGCATTCACTTTGACCTAGGAGGCTGTCCGAGAATAGAAAGACCTACTGCGAAGAACCTTTATCTGCAACGATTTTTTTGTCGGAAGTGCAGTACCAATGGATACGGTCGACTGGCAAAGAATTCGTTACGGATAAAGGGGCAAGCAAGGACACGACAGTATTTGTGAATTATTCAGGCTAAGTTTGAAAGAAACCGTGGTTCGCGGTGTGGCTTTAAAATTACCGTAACACATTAAATAAATTGGATTGGCAGCTAAAAAAAGTTATGTTTGCATATTTCATATTAACATAGTCAGAGTGATGAGAGGTGTTTTTTGCAGCAGTCTTCTACATACCGCATGCAGTTGAAAGAACGTATCTGTTTGAGCGATCCCACATGTGATGAACAAATTATTAAAATAAGTGTCTCTCCTCTTGCTGGGGAACAAGCCAAAACTTTTGTCCCTGGGCAATATGTACGTATGGGACTTCCCCAACTTAAAAAACCATCGCCAGCTTATTTTGCAGTTGCTTCATCACCCTATGAATTAAAATCTTATGAGTTTGTTATTAAGTGTTCTCCTGGAATGCCTGAAAAGCTCTTGGATCTTGATTTGGGGGCAGATATTGAAGTGGAAGGGCCGATGGGAAAAGGCTTTGATTTGCGTGATTTTAGGGGCAAGAACATCATTCTTATGGGCGTAGGAACGGGCATTGCACCGCTGCGTAGCGTTTGGCGATCCTTAATTCACGAACGCAAACATTATGGAAAAATATCTATTTATGCGGGCTTTTTAACATCCTTTCACCGTCTACTTACAGATGAAATGGAAGATTTATCAGCACATGATATTGATGTGAGTATTTCTTTAACAACGGGGCATGAAGGCTGGGACGGTCAAGTTGGGTATGTTCAGCATGCCTTAGAAAGTGACCAACCAAACGGTGACGATACCGTTGTTTGCCTAGCTGGCATGAGTGTGATGGTAGACGCTTGCACTGAAACATTGCACAATCTCGGGTTTAATGACGATCACATCCTGCTCAATTTCTAATATTTTCCTGCCATTGTTGGCCTTGGATATTGGCGGCAAACGCATTGGTGTTGCGGTATCCGATCGACTAGGGATTTCTTGCCGCGGCGTAACATGCTTGTTTCGTAATGATCAGGCTTGGCCCAAACAAACGCTCAAATTGATGCGCGAATATGGTAGTAAAGGCATTGTTATCGGCTTACCTAAAAATATGGATGGTAGTGAAGGCGTGCAGGCTGAGGATTGCCGTGCCGCAGCCCAACAATTAGCAACTTTTACTGACATGCCTATTTTCTTTCAAGATGAACGTTTATCAACATGGACAGCAAAAGAGCGATTGTTTGCACAAGGTTTGAATGAAAAGCGTATGCGAGCCAAGCTTGATCAAACGTCGGCGGCTGTTTTTCTAGAAGATTTCATTGCTGCACACCCTGAATTTACGGAGAAATAGTATGCCAAAACCGCTATTCGGATTAAAACACCTGTTTGGCATTGAAGGCTTGAGGCGCGAACAAATTGAATCACTGGTCAACTTGGGCGATGACTTTATTGAAATCAATACGCGAAGCATTAAAAAAGCACCGACACTGCGTGGTCGAACGGTCATTAACTTATTTTTTGAAAATTCAACCCGCACCCGCACCAGCTTTGAAATTGCTGGCAAACGCTTATCTGCGGATGTGATTAATATTTCAGCCTCTACCTCTGCGACCAAAAAAGGTGAGACGCTGCTTGATACGGGACAAACATTGGCTGCCATGCAGCCGCATGTGTTGGTGATTCGCCATTCTGTCGCTGGAACGTGCGAATTTTTAGCCGAGTTTTTGGACAGTACCGCTTTGATCAATGCTGGCGACGGATCGCATGAACATCCAACCCAGATTTTAACCGATTTACTAACCTTAAAGCACAATATCGGCGATGTTTCAGGAAAAACCATGACCATTGTTGGTGATATTTCGCATTCGCGGGTAGCGCGCTCGCATATGTTGGCTGCCAAAATAATGGGCTATAAAGTGCGTATTGTTGCGCCAAAAACACTGCTTCCTGCTTTTGTCGAGCGTTATGGCTGCGAAGTATTCCATGACTTTGATGCGGCGTTGGCGGGCACAGATATTTTATACATGCTGCGCGTGCAAACCGAGCGCCTGACCACCAACTGTTGCTTTCCATCGATTCGTGAATACCACGAAACCTACGGCTTGAACATGAAGCGCCTCAAGGCCGCAGGTGAACATTGCATGGTGATGCATCCTGGCCCGATGAATCGCGGTGTGGAGATTGCTACGGATGTTGCTGACTCCATGAAAAGCCTTATTTTAGAACAAGTAGAGCATGGTGTGGCTATTCGCATGGCGGCACTCACGGCGCTTTGCGGCGGAGCGAGTGCGCTCGTGATTGGTCGCAATAAGTGAGGTTAAAGTCCGCACCGAGGTTTGCCATAAACCTCGTAGCTGAAAGTAACTGCGTCATCGTGAGGTGGGGTGGAGAGCAACTGGAAGCGAAATGGTAGTCCGTAGTAAAG
>JAUZQT010000149.1 GCA_030950825.1 Mariprofundaceae bacterium
TTTGTTGCAAAAGGAAGCATAGAGCCTTGCCCTGCTTGCAACTGCGGTAAGCCTGAGAAAATTTCTTTTACAATATAATTTGAGTTAATTTTACTCAAAATAGGATAAAAACCTTTAGCCTTACCTCGTTTTCCAATTAAGATAATACGTTTTCGACTCTGCAAAACACCATGTTCATCTGCGGAAAGAATTTGATATTCAGTTTCATAGCCTACTTCTTTAAAAAGCTTTCTCATTTTATCAAAGTATAGCTTTCCATGCTCATCTTTTGCTGAAAGAAGACCTAAAACGTTTTCAAAAACAAAGTAAGTAGGCTTATAGCGTTTCAGAAATTCAGTATAGTTTACAAATAAATAGTTTCGCTTATCTCCTCGCATTCCATTCTTATCTCTTGACCTACCCACAATGGAATAGGCTTGGCATGGAGGCCCACCAACAATTAAATCTAACTTATCACCATCCAAACATGCATCTATTTTAGCAAAAATACCTTGTAGAGTAGTTTCATTGATTTCGGCATGGATAATGGTCGAAAGTTTATTGCTTGGGATAAGCTTATATAAATCTGTTCGGGATATTTTTCCGTTAAGGTAATCTTTATACTTATTTAATTGCTGATGTTTATTAAGATAATGAAAAGCAGTTCTAGTTTTCAAAGTATAACAAGCCGCTTCATCCATTTCGACATGAGCAACAGGCGTATACCCTTCACGGATAAAACCCTCTGACAAGCCACCAGCACCTGCAAATAAATCCAAAAACTTAGGCATTTTTTAACCTTTGGCACATTGTGTACCCCTTAATACATGATGCCCTCGCAAAAAGTCTGAACGTGTAAAAATTTCGACGGTCAGATGAAATTCGACCTCACCATTTGCCCCAGAATCAACTTTAAGACTCTTTTGAATGGTGTGGCAACCCCCTAAAAATCATGTCGCCGACTTTTTGCGAGGGCATCAATACATTTCACACAAAAACAATAACATACTACTATTTTAATAAGCTAGCAACTTCTACTAATGCTCCTTTAAGTTTAGCGGGCTCAGTACCACCAGCCATGGCTAAATCAGATTTACCACCGCCTTTACCGCCGCAGATTTTTGCAACTTCGCGCACGATGTTGCCTGCGTTGTAGGTGTTGGTTAAATCTTTGCTCACACCTGCCACCAGCTGCACTTTCTCGCCTTTGATTTGACCAAAGACAATCACACCAGATTTTAACTTACCCTTGGCTTTATCCATAAAGTCGCGCATATCAGCCACATCTTTGACTTCAGCTGTGAGTAATTTGATACCGTTTACATTTTGGGCAGTAGCAATCAAATCATCCAAAATACTTGTTGAGGCTTTGGCTTTCAGCGATTGCAACTCTTTTTCTGCATCTTTGAGTTTTAATTGCAAGGCAACCACCGCTTCCACGGCTTCATGGGGACGTACTTTCACTTTGCTTGCCACCGCATTTAATTGATTCGTGTCACCCACAAAACTTTGGTATGCAGCACCTCCAGTGACCGCTTCAATACGACGCACACCAGCAGCAATACCCGTTTCGGAAACAATGCGGAAGATACCAATATCGCCCGTTCGACTTACATGCGTGCCGCCACAAAGCTCTGTGGAAAAACCAGCCGAAACTACGCGCACTTCATAACCATATTTCTCGCCAAACAATGCCATCGCACCCGAAGCCACGGCTTCCTCTTGGGTCATCAGCTTGGTTTCCACCGCATTATTTGCCCAAATCGTTTCATTCACACTCATTTCAATGGCTTTCTTTTCATCTTCGGACACGGGCTGATGGTGACTAAAATCAAAACGAAGGCGTTTAGCATTGACCAAGGAACCTGCTTGTTTGACATGATCACCCAGTACTTCACGCAACACAGCGTGCATCAAATGGGTTGCAGTATGATTACGGGTAATCGCATCACGACGCTCCCCCAAAACAGAAAAATGGGCAGTGCCGCCAACGTTAAATGTGCCTTTGCTTACTCTACCAATATGAACAAATAGGTCTGACAATACTTTTTTCGTATCGCTCACAATAAATTCCGCACCTTTGAACGTAATCAAGCCAGTATCACCCGCTTGACCACCTGATTCAGCATAAAAAGGTGTTTGATTGGCAACAATCCACGCTTCGTCACCTTCTTGAATACTTTCCACCGCCATCTCGCCTTGAACTAGGCCTGAAATAGCACCTTCTGCGCTTAATGTGGTGTAGCCCAAGAAATCAGTTGCGCCATATTGCTCACGGATTTCAAACACAGCTTTGGGTAATGCCGCTTCGCCAGAGCCACCCCATGCAGCTCTTGCACGGCTACGCTGCTCTTCCATACAAACGTCAAAACCATTCATATCCAACTGAATATCTTGGCCTTTAAGAATATCTGCGGTTAAATCGCTTGGAAAACCAAAGGTGTCGTACAAAGTAAACAGGATCTTACCAGGGATGGTGCCACCTTCACCAGCATCAACAACAGCTTGCTCGACCAGTTTCAAGCCTTTATCCAATGTTTTGATAAAGCGCTCTTCTTCAATGCGAATCACTTGCTCGATATTGCCTTGCGCTTCTTTAAGCTCGGAAAAATAATCACCCATTTCAGCTACAAGTGTTGCAACAAGTTGATAAACAAAGGCTTCTTTCATGCCCAATAAACGACCATGACGGCAAGCACGGCGCAAAATACGGCGCAAGACAAAACCGCGCCCTTCATTGGATGGCAACACACCATCGGCGAGCAAGAAAGACACCGAACGCAAATGATCCGCTAGCACGCGCAACGAAACATCCGATTCAGCACTTTCCCCTTGTTTGATGCCGATTACTTTACATGCTGCTTCGATCAGCCTTTGGAACAAGTCAATGCTGTAATTATCATGGGTACCCTGCATGACAGCCGCCACACGCTCCAAGCCCATACCCGTATCCACTGATGGTTTGGGCAGTGGGTTTAAAACACCTTCTTCATCCCTGTCATATTGCATAAACACGAGATTCCAAATTTCAACAAAACGGTCACCTTCTTCCTCGGCCGTGCCTGGAGGACCGCCCCACACATGCTCGCCGTGGTCATAAAATATTTCTGAGCAAGGCCCGCAAGGCCCAGTATCGCCCATACTCCAAAAGTTATCTTTGGCACCAATACGTGCAATTTGTAATTCAGAAATGCCAATGCTGTTTACCCACAAGTCATAGGTTTCATCATCATCTTCAAACACAGTGACAAAAAGGCGGTTTGAATCGAGTTTTAATTCAAGTGTTAAAAACTCCCATGCATATTTGATCGCATCTTCTTTAAAATAATCACCAAATGAAAAATTTCCCAACATTTCAAAAAAGGTATGATGGCGCGCGGTGTGTCCCACATTTTCCAAATCATTGTGTTTGCCACCAGCACGCACACATTTCTGACTGCTCACAGCAGTTGTATAAGCACGTGTCTCATTGCCAAGAAAGGTATGTTTGAACTGCACCATACCAGCATTGGTAAACATCAATGTCGGGTCACCATGCGGAATCAATGCACTTGATTCAACAATTTTATGCCCTTTACCTTCAAAAAATGTCAAAAATTTCTGACGAATTTCCGATGTTTTCATGCTTTTAATCCTCATTCTCAAGGTTCAATGCTTCCAAAATCGTTGCCGCATCAAAACCTTTGCTACGTAAATAACGTGCCTGCCGTTGCCAAGCGCGCTGATTATATCGCCACTGCTGTTGCGGGTCACGTTTCGCCAACACATGCTGACAAGCCTGCAATCCATCATACTCCGCCACAATATCTTCCAAAACGCCTTGCAAAGCTGATTCATCAACGCCTTTTTGACGCGCTTTTTCTGCCGCCAACCAAGGCGCTTCACCTTTTTTTATGCGTGATTGCAAAAAAGCTTCTGCAAACCGTGATTCACTCAAATAATTATATGATTTCAACTGTTCAATCGCTGAGTCCACAGCAATTTCATCACAATGTCGCTGCAGCAGTTTGTTACGCAACTCCACTTCACAATGTTCACGCTGTGTCAGCATACGTAAGGCAATACTGTAAACCGCTTGAACATCCTGCCTTGCCATTTTTTATTTTTTCCCTGCGTTGTCTTGATGTTCGCCCATACCCAAGTCAGCGCGTACTTTTGCTTCCACATCAGCCAGCAAATCGGTGTGATCCTTCAAAAACTGAATGGAATTATCACGCCCCTGACCAATGCGCTCCGTACCCACGGCATACCATGCACCACTTTTTTTGACGTGCCCAAATTCCACACCCATATCAAGCACTTCCCCCACATGCGAAATGCCTTCACCATACATAATAGAAAATTTTGCCAATTTAAAAGGCGGAGCCATTTTATTTTTGACAACCTTCACTTTCGTATCATTACCAAGAATCTCATCACCCTTTTTGATCGAACCTGTACGGCGCACATCCAAGCGCACAGAGGCATAGAATTTCAATGCATTGCCGCCCGTGGTTGTTTCAGGATTACCAAACATCACACCAATTTTCATGCGGATTTGATTGATAAAAACAATCGTTGTCTTAGAACGTGAGATGGAGCCCGTTAATTTACGCAAAGCCTGTGACATCAAACGTGCCTGCAAGCCCATATGCGAATCACCCATATCACCTTCAAGCTCAGCCTTCGGTGTTAATGCAGCCACGGAATCAATCACGATAATATCCAAGGCACCAGAGCGCGTTAACATATCAACTACTTCCAGTGCTTGCTCGCCACAATCTGGCTGTGAGAGCAACAAGTCATCCACACACACACCCAGTTTTTCGGCATAGCCTGGATCTAACGCATGCTCGGCATCAATAAATGCCGCTTTACCACCCAGCTTTTGGGCTTCTGCCACCGCATGCAAAGCCAACGTTGTTTTCCCTGATGATTCAGGCCCATAAATTTCGACAATTCGTCCACGAGGATAACCAGCAATACCCAAAGCAGCATCCAATGCCAATGAACCCGATGGAATGACATCAATCGCAACCTTGGCCTGATCACCCATACGCATAATGGTACCTTTACCAAACTGCCGCTCAATTTGCGCTAAGGCGGTATCCAATGCTTTATCTTTATCCGACATATTTCCCTCCGACACAACTTGCGACGCACACAACTAGCCCGCATTATTCATAAATACTGCCGCGCCCTCGCTTGCCCCTTTGTCCGCAACGAATCCTTTGCCAATCGACCGTATGCATGGCTACGCCACTCATGGCAAAAAAAACGTTGCAAACAAAGCTTCGGCGCGATCATCACGGCGATTCATGAATAATGCGGGCTAGCTGAATGTACGAACAGTAACAGCCCATATCTGCTGCAACAATGACCTTTTTAAACACATGCCAATGCAGTATTAAACGTTTTGCTTGGCCGCATTAGCTTATCCAACCTTTCAGAATCAGTATGAAAGTAGCCGCCCATATCCACGGGCTTGCCTTGTGCTGCATGAAGCTCCTCAAGAATCAGCGGCTCTTGCACTTGAAGCTGAATCGCTAACGGCGTGAACTTGGTTTGCAGGCTTTTATCTTCCGTCTGCTCTGCCAATGCCTCAGCCCAATATCTTGCCAAATAAAAGTGGCTTCCTCGATTGTCAAGCTCATTCACCCTGCGTGATGGCGATTTATTCTCTTTTAAAAATGTTGCATTGGCCTGATGAAGTGCCTTTGCCAATACCTGAGCCTTGTGATTATCTGTTTTCACCGCCATATCTTCCAATGATACAGCCAAAGCCAAAAACTCACCCAACGAATCCCAACGTAAATGGCCTTCTTTCTCAAACTGTTGCACATGTTTTGGCGCAGAACCACCAGCTCCTGTCTCAAACAAACCACCGCCTGCCAGAAGCGGTACGATAGAAAGCATTTTGGCACTGGTACCAAGCTCTAAAATTGGGAATAAGTCGGTTAAATAATCACGCAATATATTGCCCGTCACCGAAATGGTATCCTTGCCTTCTTTAACACGCTGCAAAGCATGGTGGATGGCTTTTTCTGGCGACATGATTTGAATATCCAAACCCATTGTATCGTGATCATTCAAGTAAGCTTCAACCTTTTCAATCAGGTTTGCATCATGGGCACGCTCTGAATCAAGCCAGAAAACAGTAGGGTTATCCGTTGCTTTAGCGCGTATTACAGCCAATTTTACCCAATCACGAATCGGAGCATCTTTGGCCTGACATGCGCGCCAGATGTCGCCCTGCTCAACACGATGCTCAATTAAAGTATTCCCTGCTTCATCCATCACTTTCACCACACCATCGACTGGAATTTCAAAGGTTTTATCGTGGGAACCATATTCTTCAGCTTTTTGTGCCATCAAACCCACATTGGCAACATTGCCCATGGTTGTCGGATCAAATGCCCCATGTTCTTTGCAAAACTGAATCGTCTGTTGATAAATGCCTGCATAACAACGATCTGGAATCATGGCTTTCATATCATGCAATTGACCATCATTGCCCCACATCTTACCCGATGAACGAATCGCCGCAGGCATGGATGCATCAATAATCACATCACTGGGCACATGTAGATTACTAATGCCTTTATCGGAATCCACCATGGCAAGCTCAGGATTCTGCGCATAAACAGCTAGAATATCTGCTTCAATAGCCTCCCGTTCCGCTATAGGCAGGCTTGCAATTTTCGCATACACATCGCCCAAACCATTCTTGGTATCCACACCCAATTCAGCAAATAGATCGGTATATTTTTCAAATACATCTTTGAAATACACCGTCACAGCATGGCCAAACATAATCGGATCCGATACTTTCATCATCGTGGCTTTCAAGTGTAAGGATAACAACACACCTTGCGCTTTGGCATCAGCGATTTGTGCTGCATAAAAATCACGCAAAGCTTTGCGACTCATCACGGCCGCGTCCACCACTTCCCCAATCTGCACAGCTATTTTTTCTTTTAAAACAATTCGTTCCCCATTGGTCATAAACAGCTCAACCTTTAACGCGCCCGCTTGATCAATAATCACGGACTTCTCACTGCCATAAAAATCACCATCTTGCATATGAGCAACATGAGTTTGGGAGTCTTGGCTCCAAGCACCCATGGCGTGCGGATTATCCTTGGCATATTGTTTTACAGCATCGGCCACACGGCGATCAGAGTTACCTTCACGCAACACAGGGTTTACGGCACTGCCCAACACCTTGGCATAACGTGTTTTCACTGCTTGATCGGCAGTTGTTTGCGCATCTTCAGGAAAATTGGGAATATTATAACCATGGTCTTGCAGCTCTTTGATAGCAGCCTTAAGCTGTGGAATCGAGGCACTGATATTGGGTAATTTAATAATATTGGCTTGCGGCATTTTCACCAATGTGCCAAGCTCAGCTAATGCATCGCTTTGTTTTTGATCATCACGTAAATTTTCTGGAAAGTTGGCAAGAATACGAGCCGCCAATGAAATATCTTTGACCACTACGCACACATCCGCAGCCTTGGTGAACGTTTGTACAATAGGCAAAAAAGAATAGGTCGCGAGCGCAGGTGCTTCATCGGTTTTGGTATAAATAATGGGCGGGGTATTTAATGGCATGGCTTATCCTGATTGTTGAATATTAAAAATGATCAATTTTCGCGACTTTAACAGTGCAAAGCCCATTTAGCCTGCATTATTTGCGCGTGCGCCCTAGCCCTGCCCTTTATGTTCAAATAAAACGGGACAAGAGGATACCCATCCTTTAGCCTTCGCAAATGCAAATTCAAAACAATATCAAACAGAAATTGTTGGAAGCAGATTCCATCCGAATTGTTCGCCATATGATATGTGATAACCCCAGCTCAAATCGATCCGAAATATCACGACTTGTATGTGAGCACTTTGGTTTTTATAACGCAAAAGACAAGCCTCAACAGTCGGGTTGTCTAAAAGCATTGCGTGAACTTGAGAAGCCAGAGCATTATATATTACCAGATCCCCGTTC
>JAUZQT010000015.1 GCA_030950825.1 Mariprofundaceae bacterium
GTTGGATATCGACAAGCCAACACCACAGACGGTAGATGCTTTGATGAAGCTGAATCTTCCTTCGGGTGTTGATGTCGAAATCAAGCTTTAATCGGAGGCTATCATGAGTGGATTGATCGCCCGTAAAGCGGGTATGACACAAGTTTTTGATGAAGATGGCTCAGCGATACCTGTAACGGTATTGAATGTTGAGGCATGTAAAGTAATTGCGCGTCGCACATCTGATAAAGATGGCTATGACGCGATTCAAGTTGGTTATGGCACTGCCAAGAAGGCTGAAAGCCGTGCTGTGCAAGGTCATTATGCCAAGCAGGGGCAAGAGGTGATGAGAAACTTAAAAGAGTTTCGTGTTGCATCTGATGCCAATTATGAGTTGGGTCAGGCGTTGACTTCTTCTTTGTTTGAAGTGGGACAAAAAATTGATGTTGCAGGCACATCAAAAGGGCATGGTTTTGCAGGTGTGATGAAGCGTTATGACTTTGCTGGTGGGCGTGCTACGCATGGTGCCGAAAAGGTTCATCGTCAGATGGGTTCAACGGGTCAGTGCCAATGGCCTGGTCGTGTATTTCCAGGTAAAAAGATGCCAGGTCATTACGGAAATGTGCGAAAAACTGTGCAGAATTTAGAAATCGTTCGTATTGATGAAGAGTTTAATCGCATTCTTGTAAAAGGCGCTGTTCCTGGTGCTAAGAATGGCTTACTTGAGCTTCGTCCAGCGGTTAAGGGAGCATAAGATGGCAGAGATCAATATTGTTGATCAGGCCAATCAAGTGGTCGGTACACGTGAGCTAAGCGCCAGTGTATTTGATGTTGAAACGGATGCTGGTTTTGTTCACCGTGTGTATGCTGCTTTGGCAAGTGCGCAACGTGCAGGTACAAGTGCCACAAAAACTGTAGCAATGGTTTCTGGTGGTGGTCGTAAACCTTGGAAGCAAAAAGGAACGGGGCGTGCTCGTCAGGGCTCAATACGTTCGGCGCAATGGCGTCATGGCGGTGTTGCGCATGGCCCAAATGCTAATGCGAGTTTTGCTACCCGCATCAATCGTAAAGAACGTCGTAAGGCTTTGTGCATGGTTTTATCCGATGCCGTGCGTGAAGGTCGCTTGCTTGTTTTGAATAAGTTGGAATTATCTGAAGTGAAGACAAAATCATTCATTTCTATTGCAGATGCTTTATCAGTATCGTCTGGTTTGTATGTGCTAGGCACTGCTAACCGTGAAGCTGAACTGTCTGCACGTAATATCCCACACACCAAGATTGTTTTAGATGCTCAGCTTACTATTCACGATTTATTAAAGTTTGATCGCATTGTAGTGACTGAAGAAGCCCTGGTTAAAATTGAAGGGGGTCTGGCATGAGTGCAACGTATAAACATATGAACACACTGCGTCAGCCTGTCATTACTGAAAAGAGCTATATTGCACGCGCTGCATCCAATCAATATGTATTTCGTGTTGCAACGGATGCCAGCAAAGTTGATGTCAAAGCAGCAGTCGAAGCTATTTTTGAAGTTGATGTTGAAAAAGTTCAAGTTATCAATGTGCCAGGCAAAGAAAAACGCCGTGGTGCTCATGTTGGTCGTCGTCCAGGCTATCGTAAGGCAGTGGTTCGCTTGGTTGAGGGTCAATCGATTGATCCCGAAGAAGAGGCATAAATCATGGCACTGAAAGCTTTAAAACCAACGAGTAATGGTAACCGTGGCCGTGTAGCGGCTGTGAATCCTGACCTTTATAAAGGCAAACCTGAAGCGAGCCTGACTGAAGGCTTGAATAAAAGTGGTGGTCGTAACAATAATGGTCGCATTACATCGCGTCATCGTGGTGGCGGACATAAGCGCTTATATCGTATGATTGATTTCAAGCGTGACAATCACGGCGTAGAAGGTAAGGTGTCGCGCATTGAGTATGATCCAAACCGTACTTCGTACATTGCTTTGGTTGTATTCGTCAATGGTGATAAGCGTTATATCGTTGCACCGCAGGGTTTGCGTATTGGCGATTCGATTATGTCGGGTCCTGATGCTGAAATTAGTCCTGGAAATGCGTTACCTCTATCAAGCATTCGCGTTGGTACGATGTTGCACAATGTTGAAATGAAGCCTGCTAAGGGTGCTCAAATGGCACGTAGTGCTGGTGTTGGCATTCAATTGATGGGCAAGGAAAGTGGTAAAGCTATCTTGAAGTTACCATCCGGCGAGTTTCGTCGTGTTGATGTTCGCTGTATGGCGAGTATCGGTGTAGTTAGTAACTCAGATCACTCAAACCGTAAGGTTGGTAAAGCTGGTCGCTCACGCTGGTTGGGTATTCGTCCGCATGTTCGTGGTGTTGCCATGAATCCAGTGGATCACCCACACGGTGGTGGTGAAGGGCGTACAGCAGGTGGTCGTCACCCGGTAACGCCTTGGGGCGTACCAACTAAGGGTCATAAGACCCGTCAGAAGAACAAGGCTTCGAATCGTGATATTATTCGTCGCCGTAACCAGAAGTGAGGTAAGGCATGGCGCGTTCCTTAAAGAAAGGCCCATACATTGAGGCCTCTTTGCAGAAGAAAGTTGATTCAGCCCGTGAAAGCGAGAAGAAAAGCGTGATCAAAACTTGGTCTCGTCGTTCTACGATTGCACCAGATTTTGTCGGCTTGAACTTTGCTGTACATAACGGCAATAAATTCATCCCAGTTTTCATTACTGAAAATATGGTGGGTCATAAGCTTGGCGAGTTTTCTCCAACCCGTACCTTCTATGGTCACGGTGCAGATAAAAAGGCCAGGAAGAGGTAGGTTAGGATGAGCGAAGAAGTATGTGCGCTTCATAAAGATGCGCAAATTAGCGCGCAGAAGGCCCGTTTAATGGCAGACGCGATTCGTGGCTTGTCTGTTGACCGCGCTTTGGCTGTATTGATGTTGTCACCGAAGAAGTCAGCGAGGCTGTTTGAGAAGGTGTTGAAATCAGCCGTAGCAAATGCCGAGCAGAACAATGGTTTGGATGTTGATAGCTTGGTCGTATCAACAACTAAAGTCGATGAAGGTGCAACTTTAAAGCGGTTTCGTCCGAAAGGCATGGGTCGTATGCGTAAACGTTTTCATCGTCGTAGTCACATTACTGTGGCTGTGTCTGAACGCGGATAAAGGGGTTATTAATGGGTCAGAAAGTTAATCCGATTGGTTTCCGTGTTGGTATTACACGCGGCTGGGAATCAGTTTGGTATGCAGATAAAAATTTTGGTGAGCTGCTTCGTGAAGATATTAAGTTGCGTAAGTTTATCAAGGCTCGTTTGAAGCATGCACATGTTTCGCGTATTTTAATTGAGCGTCCAGCAGGTAAGATTAAGGTAAGTATTCATACGGCTCGCCCTGGTGTGGTGATTGGTAAGAAAGGCTCCGAGATTGATGCCTTGCGGCGTTCTTTGTTGGCTGAGTTTGGTCAGGAAGTTCAGGTATATATTGTTGAAGTTCGCCGTGCAGAAGCTGAAGCACAGTTGGTGGCTGAAAACATTGCCATGCAGCTGGAGCGCCGTGTTGCTTTTCGTCGTGCGATGAAGCGTGCTGTGCAAGGTGCGTTGCGCATGGGTGCGAAAGGCGTTCGTATTAACTGTTCAGGTCGTCTGGGCGGTGCGGATATTGCGCGTATGGAGTGGTATCGTGAAGGTCGTGTGCCTTTGCATACATTACGTGCAGACATTGATTATGGTTTTACAGAAGCGAAAACCACATATGGAATTATTGGCGTGAAAGTTTGGGTATTTAACGGTGAGAAACTGGGCGATACTGAAGCTAAAAACGTATAGCGGGGTTAGTGGGTCATGTTACAACCAAAAAAGATTCGCTGGCGCAAGCATCATAAAGAGCTGCAGCGCATTCGTGGTAAAGCGACACGTGGTTCATCATTGAACTTTGGCGATATCGCCTTAAAAGCAATGGAACCAGGTCGTATTACTGCACGTCAGATTGAAGCTGCGCGTATTACGATGACGCGTCATATTAAACGTCAGGGGCGCGTTTGGATTCGTATGTTTCCAGATCTTCCTGTATCGAAAAAGCCTGCCGAAGTCCGTATGGGTAAAGGTAAAGGTTCTCCAGAATACTGGGTTGCTGCTGTGCGTGCTGGCCGTATTTTGTATGAAATGAACGGCGTTGATGAAAAAACTGCGCGTGAAGCTTTAGAGCGTGCTGCGGCAAAGTTGCCAATTCGTACTAAGATTGTGACACGTGGGGTTGGCCGATGAAAGCTGTTGAACTACGTAAAATGTCTGCGGTTGAATTGAAAGAGCGTATGGATGATTTGGCTGCAGAGCATATGAAATTGCGCTTTCAAAGGGCTACGATGCAGTTAACGAACTCAGCTCGCATTGGTGCTGTACGCAAAGAAGTCGCACGTATCCAGACTATTCTGGCTCAGCGTTAAGGGGATAGAAGAAAAATGTCCGAAGTTAAGAGCAATAAGCGTACGCTGCAAGGCGTTGTTGTAAGCAACAAAGGTGAGAAAACTGTTGTTGTTCAAGTGGAACGTAAGTTTTTGCATCCTAAATATCGCAAAACGATTCGTTCGCATAAAAAATATATGGCTCATGATGCGGAAAACACCTGCAATATTGGTGATACCGTTCGTATCGTTGAATCTCGTCCAATCTCCAAGAATAAATGCTGGGTGATGGAAGAAGTTCTTCGTCGCACTGAACAGCTGTAAGCGAGGTTTAAGCAATGATTCAGACTGAAACAGTATTAAATGTTGCCGATAACTCTGGCGCACGTCGTGTAAAGTGCATCAAGGTATTGGGTGGCTCTAAGCGTCGCTATGCCAGCGTGGGTGATGTGATTGTGGTGGCTGTGAAAGAGGTGGCACCTGGTGGTAAAGTGAAAAAAGGTGAAGTTCAGCAAGCTGTTGTTGTACGTACAGCGAAAGAATTTCGTCGTAAAGATGGCAGCTCTATTCGCTTTGATGAGAATGCAGCCGTGTTGCTTTCCAAGCAGGGCGAGCCAATGGGGACACGTATTTTTGGCCCTGTAACACGTGAATTGCGTGGCAAAGGTTATATGAAAATTATTTCCCTAGCTCCAGAAGTTCTGTAGTTAGGAGTGTGAGGAAATGATGACGACTCAGATTAAGTCTCGTATCCATCGCGATGATGAAGTGTTGGTTATCGCAGGTCGCGATAAAGGTGCGCGTGGTAAGGTGATTCGTGTAATTGCTTCGGATAACCGTATATTGGTTTCCAAAGTGAACATGGTAAAACGTCATACCCGTCAAACACAGCAAACGAGTGGTGGTATTATTGAAAAAGAATCGCCAATTGCGATGTCTAATGTTCAGTTTTTCTGTCCGAAATGTAAAACTGGTGTTCGCTTGGGTATGAAGACATTGGACGATGGACGTAAGGTTCGAAACTGCCGCAAATGCGGTGAAGTTTTGGATCAGTAGGAGTATAGGTGATGGCTCGTCTTAAAGAAGACTATAAATCACGCGTGGCACCTGCTTTGAAAGAGCAGTTTGGATATAAAAATCCGATGCAAATACCAAACGTGATAAAAATTGTTGTGAATATGGGTGTGGGTGAAGCTGCAACCAATTCAAAGTTGATGGAAGGTGCATTGTCAGATATGACTGCGATTACTGGTCAGAAGCCAGTTACCACACGTGCGCGGAAATCAATTTCAAACTTCAAGCTGCGTGATGGTATGCCAGTAGGCTGCCGTGTAACGCTGCGTGGCGATCAAATGTGGGAGTTCTTGGATCGTTTGATCAATGTAACTCTACCTCGTATTCGAGATTTTCGAGGGGTTTCTCCTAAGGCATTTGATGGACGTGGAAATTATACTCTGGGTCTTAAAGAACAGATTATTTTTCCTGAGATTGATTATGATAAGGTGGATAAAGTTCGTGGTATGGATATTACTATCTGTACAACGGCGAACACCAATGATGAAGGACGTGCGTTATTGAAGGAATTCAAAATGCCGTTCCGAAAGAATTAAGGGGCAGACATGGCTACAAAAGCTCTGATCGCGAAATGCAATCGCAAACCCAAATTTAAAGTGCGTGCTTATACACGCTGTCAGTTGTGTGGTCGCCCACACTCTGTATACCGCAAATTCGGCATGTGCCGTATTTGTTTGCGCAAACATGCCTCGGCGGGTGAAATCCCAGGCATGGTTAAATCTAGCTGGTAAGGCGATAGGAGACTCTATTATGATGACAGATCGTATCGCTGATATGTTGACGCGCATTCGTAACGCACAACAAGTAGGCATTGAAAAAATTGAACTTCCAGCGAGCAATACTTTGCTATCTATGGCAGAGATTCTTCGTGACGAAGGCTATATTGCAGCAGCCAAAGCTTATAACTTTAAAGGACATCGCTACTTGCGTTTAACTTTGCGTTATGATGATGAAGGTCAGGCCGTTATCCGTGAGATTAAACGTATTTCTAAGCCTGGGCGTCGTGTTTACAGCAATGCTGACACGTTACCGCGTGTGCGTAGTGGTTATGGGATTGCTGTAGTAAGTACCTCAAGAGGTATTATGACAGATAAAAAGGCTCGTGCAGAACACGTCGGTGGCGAAGTTCTTTGCACAGTATTTTAAGGTAGGTTTAGAATGTCTCGAGTTGGTAAACAACCTGTTACAATCCCGAGTGGTGTTGAAGTTACCATTGCAGCTGATGCTGTAACGGTGAAAGGCGCTAAAGGGGCATTGACTTCACCGTTATTTGATGGTTTAACGGCTGTGCTGAATGAAGATAAAATTCAAATTTCTTGTGCAGACGTTTCGAATAAGAAAATGAATGGTAATTTTGGTTTGTCTCGCGCTCTTCTAGCCAACAATGTGCAAGGCGTGAGCAAGGGTTTTGAAAAGGTTCTGGAATTGCGAGGGGTAGGTTACCGTGCTCAGATACAAGGTCAGAAATTAAACTTATCCCTTGGTTTTTCGCATCCAGTTGTCTATGAAGTTCCTGTCGGCGTTGACGTTAAAGTTGAAAAAAGTTTAATCACTGTTCGTGGTTTTGATAAACAAAAAATTGGACAAGTAGCGGCTGAAATTCGCGCTTATCGTCCGCCAGAACCTTACAAGGGCAAAGGTGTTCGTTATGTTGGTGAGCATGTTGCTATGAAAGAAGGTAAAAAGGCCTAATAAGCCTTATAGGATTAGGAGATTAGTAGCATGTCTGCAAAGCGCTATGAAAATAATGCTGCGATTCGTCGCTCACGCCGTGTTCGCGCACGTGTTAAGGCTTCTGGCCGTTTGCGTTTGAGTGTGTTTCGTTCAGCTCGTCACATTTATGCTCAGGTTATTGATGATGCCGAAGGTAAAACATTGGTATCAGCCTCAAGTCTTGATAAAGAGATTTCTGAAGGTGGTAATAGCAAGGGTGCGGAAACTGTTGGTAAATTATTGGCTGAACGCGCTATTGAAGCTGGTTTGAGTGTTGTTTCTTTTGACCGTGGTTCTTACCCGTATCATGGCCGTGTAAAGGCATTGGCTGAAGCCGCTCGCGCTGCTGGCTTGAAGTTTTAGGAGATTTGGATGATTAATGCTGATGAATTGGAGCTGACTGAAAAGCTCGTAGATATTAACCGTATCGCTAAAACAACTTCGGGTGGTCGTCGCATGAGCTTTTCTGCGTTGATGATTGTGGGTGATGGTGCTGGCCATGTTGGTTTTGGTCATGCTAAGGCAAAAGAAGTGCCAGAAGCCATTCGTAAAGCGTGTGATATTGCGCGTAAATCAATGATCTATGTTCCTCTGAAGGGTGGTTCGATCAATTATCAAGTGACGGGTCGTCAAGATGCTTCTCGTGTTTTGTTAAAGCCTGCGACAGAAGGTACGGGCGTTATTGCTGGTTCAACTGTTCGTGCGGTTCTTGAAGCTGCAGGTATTCGTGACGTTTTGACCAAGAGTCAAGGTTCACGCAATAATATCAATGTTGTGCGAGCAACATTTAATGGTCTGAAGTCACTTGAAAGCCCTGAGCAAGTAGCAGCTCGTCGCGGCAAGTCTTAAGCTGTAATAGTAAACAGGAGCGAGTTATGGCAGAGAAAAATACTATTCGTGTGCGCCAAGTAAAGAGCGGTATCGGATATTCAAAAGACCAGAAAGCTACATTGGTAGGTTTGGGTTTTCGTCGTATGCATCAGGTTGTTGAGTTGGAAGATACCCCATCGGTGCGTGGCATGGTCAATAAAATCAATCACCTTGTTGTGGTTGAGTCCGCTGAATAAGCGGCAGGGGAAGAGTTATGAAGCTGAATACACTTCAGGCAGATGCTGGTTCTCGCAAGGCACGTAAACGCCTTGGTTGTGGTATTGGAACTGGGCATGGTAAAACAGGCGGGCGTGGTCACAAAGGTCAAAAGTCTCGTTCAGGTGGCAGCATTCGCCGTGGTTTTGAAGGCGGACAAATGCCTTTAATTCAACGTTTACCGAAACGTGGTTTTACACCAATGAATAAGAAAGTTTCTCAATTGGTGAATGTAGGCCAATTAACTGCCTTTGATGCAGGCACCAGATTGGATGCTGCGGCGTTGTTTGCGGCTGGTTTGACTCGTAATGCTGTTGACCCCATTAAATTGTTGGGTACAGGTGATATTGCTCATAAGTTAGAATTAAATGTTGCATCTGCATCGGCAGCTGCGATTGCTAAAATCGAAGCCGCTGGCGGTTCGGTGAAATTGGCAGAGGCATAAAATGCAAAACGCACCATCGATGGGCGGTCTGGGAAATATCGGGCAAATCCCTGAGTTAAAAAATCGAATTCTATTTACCTTTGGCGTGTTAATTATTTACCGCTTGGGTGCGCATATACCAGTTCCTGGCATTGATGCGCAAGTTTTGGCGCAATTTTTTAATCAGGCTCAAGGCAGTTTACTTGGCCTGTTTGATATGTTTTCTGGTGGTGCGTTATCACGATTAACCATCTTTGCTTTGGGTATCATGCCCTATATTTCGGCGGCCATTATTATTCAATTGATGACTGTTGTGTCCCCGAAGCTAGAGCAGTTAAAGAAAGAAGGTGAATCTGGCCGTAGGAAAATAACCCAGTATACGCGTTATGGAACCTTGGTGTTGGCAATTTTTCAATCTATTGGTATGTCGATTGGCTTGGAAACGTTTTCAGTCAATGGGCAAGGTGTTGTGGTTGAACCAGGTTTGGATTTTCGTGTCATTACAGTTATTACACTGGTCAGTGGTACGATGTTTTTGATGTGGCTGGGCGAGCAAATTACTGAGCGAGGCATTGGTAATGGTATCTCGCTGATTATTTTTGCAGCGATTGTGGCAGGCTTGCCCGCAGCGATTGGCGGAACATTGGAGTTGGCACGTACAGGTGAGTATTCGGCTTTTACAGTGTTGGGTTTGTTTGTGATGGCAATTGGCGTAACGGCGATTGTGGTCTGGTTTGAAAGGGCACAGCGGCGCATTGCTATACAGTATGCCAAGAGGCAAGTTGGCAATAAAATGTATGGTGGTCAATCATCTTTCTTGCCTTTGAAAGTAAATACTGCGGGTGTGATTCCTCCTATTTTTGCATCGAGTTTGATTCTTTTGCCTGCGACGTTTGCGCAATTCACAAAAGAGGCTGAAGGTTTTGAGTGGTTGGCAGATTTGTCGGCAGTGTTATCGCCAGGCGCATGGCTATATATGCTTCTTTTTACGGCTTTAATTGTATTCTTCTGTTTCTTTTATACAGCGATTGTGTTTAACCCTAAGGATACCGCTGATAACTTGAAAAAGAATGGTGGATTCATACCAGGTATTAAGCCTGGACAGAGAACATCAGAGTATATTGATAAAGTACTAACGCGTATTACCGTGGTTGGCGCAGCTTATGTTTCATTGGTTTGTTTGTTGCCCCAGTACTTGATCAGTGCATTATCTGTACCGTTTTATTTTGGTGGTACAAGCCTGTTGATTATTGTGGTAGTGAGTATGGATACCATGACACAAATCCAATCTCACTTGATGTCTCACCAGTATGAAGGCTTGATGAAGCAGGCGCGTTTGAAGACGAAACGTTAATGAATATTGTTTTGTTTGGCCCCCCAGGTGTGGGAAAAGGAACGCAGGGTATTCAGCTGTCTGAAGCGCTGGGTATTGTTCAAATTGCAATGGGTGATTTGTTGCGTGCTGCTGTGAAAGATGGGACAGTGCTTGGCATCAAAGCAAAGTCTTTCATGGACGCAGGCAAGCTGGTTCCTGATAATGTGGTTATCGGCATGATTGAAGAGCGTATCACAGCTGCTGATGCTGAAGCAGGTTTCTTATTGGATGGATTCCCAAGAAATGTTGCTCAGGCAGAAGCCTTGGCCTTGATGTTGGATGAGCATGGCCTGAAAATCGAACGTGTGGTATTTATGAGTGCGCCAGAGAGTATGCTTTTAGAGCGTTTGTCAGGACGTTTGATTTGTAAGGCTTGCGGTTTTGGATTTCATAGGCATTATTCGCCGCCCCGTGAAGAGGGGTGTTGTGATCAATGTTCGGGCGAGCTTTACCAGCGGGATGATGATCGCGAAGAAGTGATTGTACAGCGTTTGAGTGTCTATCAAGAGCAGACACAACCATTATTGGATTATTATTCAAATTCGAATGGTTTCTCTAAAATTGATGCAGCGGGTGAAGTGCAAGATGTTTACAAAAAATTAGAAAAAGTAGTTCAGGGCTAGGTAGAAATGGCGAAAGAAGATATTATTGAAATTCAGGGTGAAGTGGTAGAAAAGCTTCCGAACGCGATGTTCAAGGTTCGCTTGGAAAACAGTCATGAGTTGTTGTGTACAATTTCTGGAAAGATGCGCAAGTATTATATTCGTATTCTTCCAGGGGATAAAGTTACAGTGGAGGTCTCTCCCTATGACTTAAGTCGCGGTCGCATTAGCTACCGTGCAAAATGATAACATGGCTGCGGCCATGAATAACCGACGGGGGAATGAGCTGTGAAAGTTCGTGCGTCAGTAAAGAAAATGTGCAGTAAATGCCAAGTGATTCGCCGTAAGGGAATTGTTCGTATAATCTGTGAAAATCCACGTCATAAACAGCGTCAAGGCTGATGTGTCGTTCGGTAGTTAGGTAGGAGGCTCAAGTGGCTCGTATTTCCGGTGTTAATATTCCGACGCAGAAGCGTGTTGAAGTCGCTCTGACATATATCTTTGGTATTGGCCTAAGTAGCTCCAAGAATATTCTTGAAGAAGCTAAGGTAAATCCAGAGACGCGTGTGAAAGATTTAAGTGAATCTGAAATAAATACTATTCGTGGTATCATTAGTACTGATGCATACTCTGTTGAGGGTGATTTGCGTCGTGAAGTAACAATGAATATCAAGCGATTGACTGATTTGGGCTGCTATCGCGGTATCCGTCATCGTAAAGGTTTGCCAATGCGTGGGCAAAAGACCAAAACCAATGCGCGTACGCGTAAAGGTCCACGTCGTGCTATCGCAGGTAAGAAGAAGTAATGAAGGCTGAGGGATAATAATGGCTGCACCAAAGACCAGTAAGAAGCGCGTTCGTAAAAATATTGCGAATGCAGTTGCACACATCAAGGCTTCTTTTAACAATACAATTATTACATTTACCGATGAATCAGGGAATACCATTAGCTGGGCAACCAGCGGTGCTTCTGGTTTTCGAGGTTCGCGTAAAAGCACTCCATTTGCTGCGCAGGTAGCTGCTGAAGATGCGGCGCGAAAAGCTATGGATCATGGTGTTAAAAACGTGTCTGTGCTGATTAAAGGCCCAGGTTCAGGGCGTGAATCTGCATTGCGTGCAATTGCTGCAACTGGTTTGAATGTAACAGCAATTCGTGATGTTACCCCGATTCCGCATAATGGTTGTCGCCCTCCGAAGCGGCGCCGGGTTTAGGAGTTTAGAAAATGGCTCGTTATTTAGATGCCAAATGCCGTTTATGTCGTCGTGAAGGCGAAAAACTGCATTTAAAAGGTGGCAAATGCTACTCAGATAAATGTCCGATTGAACGTCGTCCCTACCCTCAAGGTATGCATGGCCAAGGTAGGCGTGTAAAAGTATCTGATTATGGTGTTCAGCTGCGTGAAAAACAAAAAGTTAAACGTATTTATGGTTTGCAGGAAAAACAGTTTTTACGTTACTTTAAAGTAGCTGACAATATGTCAGGTATTACTGGCTTAAACTTATTGCAGCTTTTGGAATCTCGTTTGGATAATGTTGTTTATCGCATGGGTTTGGCAGCATCTCGCACAGAAGCACGCCAAGTTGTTCGTCATAAGCTGATTAAAGTGAATGGGAAAATTTTGAATGTTCCCTCTTACCGTGTTCGTGCAGGCGAAAGTATTACCTTGGTTGATGGTGCAAAAGAGCATCTGCGTGTTAAAGCTGCTGCAGAAGATGCGGCTCAGCGTGTGCTTCCTGAATGGCTGGATATGGATTTGACAACCTTGCAAGGTGTATTCCGTGAACTGCCAGCGCGTGATCAACTGGATCCGAATATTCGTGAACAATTGATTGTTGAATTATACTCTAAATAATTAGTGAGGTTGAAGTAATGGCTTTGATTAAACCACGTTCAATTTCATTACAGGAAATTGTTCCCGGTCGCTCAGCGAAAATTGTATTTGAGCCGCTAGAACGCGGTTATGGCACCACCCTTGGTAACAGCTTGCGTCGTATGCTATTGTCATCACTGCCTGGTGTGGCAGTGACTTCGGTTTGTTTTGAAGGAATTACACATGAGTTTGACAGTATTAAGGGCGTTCGTGAAGATGTGATGGACATCATGTTGACCATGAAAGAACTTGATCTTGCTATGGATGATGATGAGCCAATGACATTCACGTTGAATGCTGAGGGCTCTGGCGTTGTAACGGCAGGTGACATTGAGTGTTCTACAGGTTTGAGGGTGTTGAATCCTGAGCTTGTTTTAGCACACTTGAATGATGATGGTGCTCTGAAGTTGGAAGCTATTGTTGAAAAGGGTCGTGGTTATGATCCCGCGCAGGAACGTGCGGAAGATGATCGCCCCGTTGGCTTTTTAATGTTGGATGCCTCGTATTCTCCAGTTCGCCGTGTAGCCACACGTGTTGAGAATGCGCGTATCAGCCAGAAGACCAACTATGATAAGTTGATTATTGAGATTGAAACCAATGGTTCTATTACACCAGAGGCTGCGATTGGTGAAGCGGCACAGATTATTCAGGATCAGCTTGTTGTATTCTCTGATTTTACTGCTTTGGAAGTTGAAGTTGATGAAGATGTGAGTGATGATGGTATTGATAATATTTTGGCGCAACCCATTGATCACTTGGATCTATCTGTTCGCTCAATGAACTGTTTGAAAAGTGATGATGTTTTCCGCGTGGGAGATTTGGTTCTTCGTACTGAGTCAGAAATGTTGCGCACGCCGAATTTTGGTCGTAAATCACTGAATGAAATAAAAGAAGTGTTAGAAAACATGGGTCTTGGTCTAGGCATGCAGTTGGAAAACTGGCCGCCACAAGAAGATAATGAAGTTGTTGAAGCTTGATTATTAACTGCCAAGAGATTTAAGAGGAATTACCGATGAGACATCGTAAACATCACGGCGGATTAAATCGCCCAACTGGTCACCGTCGTGCTTTGCTTGCCAATTTAGCAACAGCATTGATTACACATGGCCGTATTGAAACCACTGAAGCCAAAGCACGTGCTATGCGCCCTTATGTTGAAAAGTTGATTACTTTGGCCAAGAAAGGCGGTTTGCATTCACGGCGCCAAGCATTGGCAAAACTTCGTCACCGCCCGATTGTTGATCGCTTGTTTGATGATATTGCAAAAGCATCGGATGATCGCTGTGGTGGTTATACACGTATGGTGAAAACAGGATTTCGCAATGGCGATGCTGCGCCTATGGCTGTTGTTGAACTTGTTGATAAAGCCGTTGTGGTAGAATCTTCTGAAGAGGCTGATGAGTCTTAAAATAATACCTAGATCCTGCAAGTGTTTGTGCGTACAGAGTGTAAGATATTGGTTTGCATGGCGAATTGAAAAAATACGTCGTCACCTTATAGGTAATGAGTGCTTTTTCAATAGTCTAAGTGAATCAAGAGCTTGCGCTAGGTAATAGCTATAAACTGTTTTTAAAAAGAGTCGCACATTGTGCGGCTCTTTTTTTATTTATGCCTGAAAAATATTGGTGCTCGCTATGCATTTTTTTAAAGCTAATATCTGGCGCATGTTAATATTTACGTGTGTTTTCCTTATGGCTTTAGCGCTTTCAGTAGCGATTGATTTTTATTTAGACCAGCGACATATGCGCTCTGTTGTGACGCATCGAGATGTAGTACCAGAGCGTTTTTCTGGCGTTATTTCGCTTGAATCGCATCAAAAGGCTGCTGATTATACGATAGCGAAAGTGAAGTTAGCCAGCTGGGGTGGACTTCATGGTTTGGCTTTATTATTGCTTTGGACGTTGGGTGGTGGCTTGGATGTTCTGGATCAATGGCTACGGGCTTGGCAATGGTCACCACTCACGACGGGTGTAGTTTTGGTGATTGTATTCTCAATATTAGGAAGCTTATTGGAGTTGCCATTGTCTCTTTATTCAACATTTAAGGTCGAGCAAAGCTTTGGCTTTAATAAAATGACTTTGGGTTTGTATTTTTCAGATATGCTTAAGCAGGGCTTGTTGATGATAGCCATTGCAGCCCCACTTATTTGGGTGGTTTTATGGTTGATGCAATCGGTAGGGGATATGTGGTGGCTATGGGCTTGGTGTGTGTGGACGGGCTTTTCAATTTTGATGATGTGGGCATACCCAACCTTTATTGCACCGCTATTCAATAAATTTGAGCCAATGGAAGAGGGCGAGCTTAAAGTTGCCATTGAAAGCCTGCTCGTGCGTTGTGGCTTTGAAAGCAATGGTTTGTTTAAAATGGATGGCTCAAAACGTTCGAGCCATGGCAATGCATACTTTTCAGGTTTTGGTAAGTCCAAACGAATTGTGTTTTTTGACACACTGTTGGAGCAATTAACTATTGATGAAACCTTGGCAGTATTGGCGCATGAATTAGGGCATTTTAAACGCAACCATATCAAAAAACGCATGTTATTGATGTTTTCTATGTCTCTAGCTGGCTTTGCAATAGTGGGCTGGCTGGCAGGGCAAGACTGGTTTTATGCTGGGCTAGGTGTCTCACAGGTGTCACATTACATGCTGTTGATTTTATTTATGTTGGTGATGCCCGTATTTGCTTTTACACTATCGCCGTTAATGAGCATGTATTCGCGTAAACATGAGTTTGAAGCCGATGATTACGCCAAAGAATATGCCCGTGCAGAAGATTTAATTTCGGCATTGGTGAAAATGTATGATGATAATGCAGCAACATTAACACCTGATTCCTTGTATTCAGCGTGGCATGATTCTCACCCTCCAGCACCTGTGCGTGTGGCTTATTTAGAGAAAGAACTGGAGGAAAAAGTGGAAAGTGGCTTGGTAAAATAAATGGCTATTGAATTACTTTCCCCAGCTGGGACGATTAAAAATATGCGCTATGCCTTTGCGTATGGGGCCGATGCAGTGTATGCAGGCCAGCCGCGTTACTCTTTACGTGTGCGTAATAACGACTTTCAGCTAGAAAATTTAAAGGCAGGCATTGATGAAGCTCATGTCTTGGGGCGAAAGTTCTTTGTTGCCAGTAATTTATTGCCGCATAATAACAAGTTAAAACGCTACCTTGAGCATATGCAACCCGTCATTGATATGCAGCCTGATGCACTGATTATGGCGGATCCTGGTTTGATTATGATGGTGCGCGAGCGGTGGCCTGAAATTCCAGTGCATTTATCTGTGCAAGCCAACACCATGAATTGGGCTGCAGTGCAGTTTTGGCAGTCAGTCGGTATTTCACGTATTATTTTATCGCGCGAGCTCTCCTTGGATGAAGTGGAAGAGATTCGTCAGCAGTGCCCTGATACGGAGTTGGAAGTATTTGTGCATGGGGCACTATGTGTTGCTTATTCAGGTCGTTGTCTATTATCGGGTTATTTTAACCATCGTGATGCCAACCAAGGTTCTTGCACCAATGCTTGTCGCTGGAAATATGGTATGCAGGAAGGGAAAGAAGATGTTAGCGGTGATGTGTTGGATGCAACAAGCATGCAAGAAGTGATGAATCCACAGCCCTTTTCGGAATCATTGTCAAGCTGTGGTGGGCTTGAGCGACATCCCGAAGCAGATAAGATATATCTGCTCGAAGAAGAAAATCGCCAAGGTGATTTGATGCCAATTATGGAAGATGAGCATGGTACATACATCATGAACTCTCGGGATTTGAGGGCTATTGAGCATGTGGAACGCTTGGTTAAAATTGGTGTAAATTCACTCAAAATTGAAGGGCGCACCAAATCGCATTACTATGTTGCGCGTACCACGCAATTGTATAAAAAAGCCATCGATGATGCAGTTGCAGGCAAAGGTTTTGACTGGAGCTTGATGCGTAAGCTCGATGCCTTGGCAAACCGTGGTTATACCGATGGTTTTTATCAACGCAGACATACGGCAGCACATCAAAATTATGAGCAGGGCGCATCATTGCGCTTTAATCAACGATTTGTTGGCGAATTGATTGCCTATGATGAAATTTCTGGCTTGGCTGAATTTCATGTAAAAAACAAATTTTTAGTCGGTGATTCGGTAGAATTGATTGACCCTAAAGGCAATCAAACCTTTAATATATCCAGTATGATTGATGCCCGTAAAAATGAAGCAACGGATATGGTGCCAGGAAGTGGGCATCGTGTGAAAATCCCTGTGCCATGCAGGCCTTCAAAAGAAGCACTTTTGGCAGTGAATGTAGCTGATAAAATGGTCTGCTAATGTATGCTCAGTCTACTTTAGAACAAACGCTTCCCAAAGCCATTCTGCTCGACCGTGATGGAGTGATTAATTTTGATTCGGCAGATTATATTTTAAGCCCTGAACAATGGCGGCCTATTCCGGGTAGCTTGGAAGCAATTGCCAAACTGACACAAGCCAGTATCCCTATTGCCATTGTGAGTAACCAATCAGCACTTGGCCGTGGCATGCTGCATAACGATGTGTTTCAGAATATTCATGCAAAGATGTTATTATGCATTGAAGAGCTTGGAGGCCGCATTGATCATGTGTTCTACTGCCCTCATACGCCACAGCATGGCTGCACATGCCGCAAACCTTTGCCTGGCATGGTTTTTGATTCATTGGCAGCCTTCAATCTGCAACACGAGCCTGAATTGGCATGCATGATGGGTGACTCCCTACGCGATATACAGGCGGCATTAGCCGCTAATGTTCCCGCAATACTGCTACAAAGTGGTTATGGCAATGCAGCCAGTATTCTTCAAGAAGCACGCGAACATAATCCATCCATTCAATCATTTCCAGATTTAGCGACGGCTGTTGACAGTATTTTGGGCTATTAGCATGCTTTTTCTACGCTCACTTTTATTCAACGGCTGTTTTTTTGTGATGACCGCTATTTTTTCCTCATTGGTATTATGTTTTCGATTATTTGGTCACGCGCCAGCCTGGTTCTGGGCAAGGCAATGGACAAACACGACTTTATTTTTAGTCCGCTATATTTGCGGGATAAAGCTACAAATTGAGGGTGTGGAACATATCCCAGACACCGCCTGTGTATTAATGGCAAAACACCAATCTGCTTTTGAAACACTTCTTATGCCCTGCTTGATTCCACCTTTTGTTTGGATTATGAAACGTGAGTTGTTTTATATTCCTTTTTTTGGATGGGCCTTATGGGTAATGAAAACCATTGGTATTCGCAGAGGTAACCCGCGTGAAGCCATCAAGCAAGTCAATACGGATGGTTCGAAATTGTTGAAGCAGGGTTATTGGGTGGTTGTCTTTCCAGAAGGTACACGCTCGAGCATTGGAACATCTGGCGACTACAAGGCTGGTGGCATTGTACTGGCTCAAAAAGCCAATGTGGGTATTTTGCCCATGGCGCACAATGCTGCGACATGCTGGCCAAAACGTGGTTTTATCAAAAAACCAGGGCTTATTACCATTCGTTTTCTACCCTTTATTCCCGCTGACATCGTTAGCTCTTCTAATCGCAAAGAACTTCTTCATACCTTAAAACATGATATTGAAGCGCATACGCGACAAATAGGCGGCTAGCTTTGTAAGCACTTATGGCCATATGCAGCAAAGTCTTGCGCAATACGCATAATTAAATATGGTTAATCAAATATTACGGGGGATCAATATGAAAATCACAGTAATTTCAATCATGGTGATGTTTTTCTTATCTGCTTGCCACACCTTGAATCAAGAGCATTATGACTCAATCGTAGCTACACCAGGTGAAATCAAATCACTACAACAGTCCAATAAAAAAGTGCAGCAAGATATTCTCTCAATTAAAGATTCTCTGAGCCGTATGCAGCACAGTATGAAACAAGAAATCAATCGCTTATCAGTAAATATTTCCCAGCCAACATCAACGTCGATTCAAATTGTATTACAACAGCAGCTACTGTTTGATAGTGGCTCCAGCTTGATTTCGGTCAGTGGTCGGAAAGCTTTATCTAAATTTGCGACTGCGCTAGAGCACGCACCTGCATCAGCCAAGGTGCGGATTGTCGGGCATACCGATAACCAGCCCGTTGGCGCAACATTAAAAGGAACATTCACGGATAATTGGGAATTATCCGCAGACCGCGCTGCTGCTGTGGCACGTTATCTGGTTTGGGGCGAGAAAATTTCACCAAACCGCCTGCATATTGAAGGTAGTGCTGGCACACAAGCTGTGGCCGATAATGCCACAAAAGAAGGCCGCGCTAAAAATCGCCGTATTGAGCTATTCATCGAAGGTAGCTAACACTTCACTGAGCGACATTTGCACGATGACTGAATTGGCAAAAATGATTGCTGGCCAGCCTTATAACTGCTTGGACATTGAACTTCGTCAGCTAAGAGAAAAGTCTCGACTGGCGTGCGCCAAATACAATGCCCATCCAAGCACTGGGAATATGAGGCACATCAAGCGTTTATTTAAAAGCATCGGCAGTGCTGTTTTAGAGCCTGGATTTCAGTGTGATTATGGCATCAATATTCAGGTTGGCGATAATTTTTATGCCAATTTCCAATGCATATTACTTGATGCTGCAAACATCTGTATCGGGAATAATGTTTTGCTTGGCCCTAGCGTGCACATCTATACATCAGACCACCCGAAAGATGCATTACAAAGAAAACAAGGCATCTGCTTTGCCAAAGCTGTTCAAATTGGCAATGATGTCTGGATTGGTGGTGGCGCAAAAATATTACCAGGCATCCATATTGGTGATGGTGCAATCATTGGTGCCAATGCTGTTGTAACAAAGAATATCTCAGCGTATAGTATTTATTATTAGCAGCTTTTGAACAGTGTTTCTCAAGTTATTCCGCGCCCATTTCTTATTGGCATTGACGGATACTACTTTTAAATGGAGGCTCAATGAGCGTTATCTACGGCCTAATTCCAGGCATGATTTTACTCGGGCTAATCAGTGTATTGGTGTTTTTCTGGGCTGTCAGGAGCGGGCAGTATGATGATATGGAGGGCCCTGCATACCGCATACTTGATGATGACGACTTGGAATGCGGTCATACAAACACCAAAGAAGATACCAATAAAGAAAAAGAACATTCCGATTGATGGGTGATTTTTTGTCGCCCTTGTTATGGATGTTTATCATGGGTTTTATGGGCAGTTTGCATTGCATTGGCATGTGTGGAGGGCTGCTTACAGCTGTTAGCATGAGCCAACAAAAAACATGGTGGGCAGGGCTGGTCATTTATCAACTGGGGCGTATTACTACCTATGCCATACTGGGTCTTTTGGTCGGCTTTACAGGCTTGGCCTTGCATGATCTTGGTGGCCATACTGTTCAACGCCTTATCACCATTCTCGCAGGCTTGATGATTATTATTTTCGCCTTGAATTTCGCAGGTTGGCTACCTGATCCCCTACAGCGCCTGAGTGTTTGGGTTGGTCGAAAAACGGGGTTGATGAAGTTGGCTGGGAACTTGGCAAATCATGCTCGCCTGCATGGTTGGTATGCACTGGGGCTTGTAAATGGCTTGCTACCGTGCGGCTTGGTTTATGCAGCCCTTGCTATGGGGCTTGCCTCTGAGCATGCACTAAAAGCCAGTGCAATGATGGCGAGCTTCGGTTTAGGCACCGTGCCTGCCATGATGTTTGTGCCATCATTATTACAAAAAATGAGCCCTGTCTTGCGTTTAAAAATAATGCGTATTGCAGCACTTTTGATGCTATCGCTCGGTGTTCTGACAATTTTCAGAAGCGCCATGCGTGGGCATGTAATGTGAACACAATGTAAAAGGGGTCAGATACCGTCTTGAAAGTCAACATTTTTTAAGCTGAAAATCAGGATTAAATGGCTGATTATTTTTCAGCACGGCATAAATAATAAGGATTAACTTTCGCATTACGGCTCCCACAATAAGCATCTTTGGTTTTCCTGCTTTTAGAAGCCTTTCTCTCATTTCAATCAATGGTGGATTGTACCTCATCGCGACCAATGCAGGCATAAACAATGACTTCCTAACCTTCG
>JAUZQT010000150.1 GCA_030950825.1 Mariprofundaceae bacterium
CCAGCACGGTTCTGTGAGGGGCTTGGATACAATGATTGCAAAGCAAGTATAGTGTGACACCAGCGGGAAACCGTCTGGAAAACAGAAAAACAAATACCTGCTTACACAATCAGAGGTTCGGTCTACTCGACAATACTGTCGTGCCCTTGCTTGCCCCTTTATCCGCAATCATCACAACGATTTATGATTTATTTACGATGCCTAAGGAATGGGCACGGAATAAGTTGAATAGTTAGCAATACTGCGCAGTTTTGATCAATGACAAGGCTTTACTGCTTCAATGCGAGCCGATACCACATAATCCTCAACACCACGCCCTGGTGCCCAATCACGTATAAAATCACGCGTTTCATCCTTGGGTTCAACCACAATTCCTTCAAAACCAGCATCTTTCATCATGTCGATGAGATCATCAACCAACGATGCGCCAGCCATGCAGCCAGCATGCAATAATGGATCATTTTTCATCTCATCGGGCATTTTGCAGGTAGCCACGACATCAGAAATCGCTAAACGACCACCAGGCTTCAAAGCACGAAAAGCATCACGAAATACCTGCGCTTTATGGGGTGACAAATTGATCACGCAGTTGGATATAATCACATCGGCCGTATGATCGGCAACAGGCAAGTGTTCAATTTCACCCAAACGAAACTCAACATTATAAAACTTTCCTTTGGAAGCATTCTTACGCGCTTTTGAAATCATTGTTGGTGTCATGTCCACACCAATCACACGCCCCGTGTCACCCACTTCCTGAGCTGCTAGAAAAGCATCAAAACCACCCCCACTGCCAAGATCCACCACAGTCTCACCAAGCTTCAAGCCAGCAATGGCGCGCGGATTACCGCAACCCAAACCCATATCAGCGCCTTCAGGGACACTTTTCAAATCCGCCTCAGAATAACCCATGCGTGTAGAAATAAGTGTGTTAATGGCAGTATTATCAGATACGCCACAACAACTGGCAACCTCACCACAACAGTCACCATTATTACTGGCTTCGGCTACTTCAGCATAACTTTCACGCACATTCTGGCGAATATCATCGGCAATTATTTCACTCATTCATTTTACTCCATATCTATAAAAATAGGGTGACTACTCAGCTCACTCCTGATTTTCCCGATAGCTGCGTTGAAAAATGCTCATTTACAGTAGTAAACGCCGCTTTTTCGCCTTGCCATCAGAAAAATCATAAGTGAGCTGAGTAGTTACAAAATAGGCAATACTTGAAGCTATCTAGCAAACATTACAGCGCGCCACCACAGCTTGAACCCTGACCCGCTGTACAGCCATAGCAATGATCCATAATAGCAATCGGCAGCCCCTCAGTATTGCATTGCATTAATTCAGATAAATGTGTTTTTCCCTTATTCGGTAAGCCGCTAAGAAACGGTAAATCCAGCATTTGATTGAAATCACAATCATACACATAAGCTTGCCAATCAACACTCAATAAGGAGCGGCACATCACACCCTGCAAGTTCGCAACTTGATAATTATCTTTCAGTTTCTGCATATACGGCTCAAATTCGCCCTTGGAAATAAGCCAGCTGCCAAAACGCTTGATTGGCATATTAGTAATGGTAAACAACTGATTAAAAACAATATCAAAGCGTTCTTGCAGCTCCTTTTTATATGCCAATTCCAATGTTACCTGGGAAGGCGGCAGAGATGTTCCAGTTGGGTTGTAAACAAGGTTTAAGATCAGCTGATTTCCTTCCACACCATAACCCAACTGATTCAGGCGTTGAATACCCTGAATGCTTCGATCGAAAATACCCTTTCCACGCTGTGCATCCACATTATCACCCAAGTAACACGGCAATGATGCTGAAATCTCTACTTGATTCTCTGCCAAAAAAACAGCCAAATATTCATAGCCGGGCTCACTTAGAATTGAAAGGTTACAACGATCAATTACCCGAATGCCCAGTGCCCTTGCTGCTTTCACCAAGTAACGGAAATTTCCATTCATCTCTGGTGCACCACCTGTTAAATCCAGCGTTCTTACAGCGGAATTCTGCAAAAAATCAATGACCAGATCAACATTATCACGACTCATAATTTCTGTTCGCCGTGGGCCTGCATCAACATGGCAATGCAAACAGGTCTGGTTGCATAGGTAACCGAGGTTTACTTGCAGCGTTGTTAATACATCACGCTGTATAGCAGGAAAATCGCTATTTTCTAATAGTGGTCGACAATCATGCATGCTGATACTCCATTGTTACTCCCCATTTCATATCCCTACCAGTCGTCAATCAACCACAAAACTTACACTATTCGCTTTATTCAAAGCTATCTTGCCATATCCTTGGGCGCGCATCAAATTGACCCACTTATGCTCATGAAAACTAATCCACTGACTGCGCAGTAGTACCGCAGAAATTCCTGTGAAATGAAAGGGGCACGGCTTTCTCATAGAAAATATTCTTGATAATCCATGCAAAATGAATACAAGGGACAATTTACTTTAAGGAGTTCGTTGTGAAACAATTAATCAATTGTCCTCTTAATTTTTTCTGGTCTTGAAGCAACTGCCAGACAACAGAGATAATCGAGGTGAAATTTGAAAGAGCCTTTGAACTTTTATCGGTACTATATTCAGCGCCTAGGAGGCTGACCGACCCAACCTACAAGCCCCGTTATTTTGTGTGGATCTGAGTCAATAACCTCTTTTTTGTAGTGACTTGTGTTAAGCCCTGTAGACTCCTAGCATGCCGTCCATGAATTACTTGTCACTTTTACTTATTATTGCCATCAGCGTACTCTCAGGCTGTGCAAAAGAAGAAATCACACCAACGAATGCAGCCAAAGAGGACTATCAACGAGCCAAGGATCTTGTTGATGCGAATTCTTATGATGCTGCGAATCTATTTCTGGAAAAGTTTTCAAATAAACACCCCTATAGTCAACATATAGCAGAGGCCGAGCTGTTGCGTATTTTTGCTGCATTTAAGGGCGATGAATATGTTCTCAGTGAAACACTGGCAATCCGTTTTATCAGTAGTCACCCACATCATCCTGATGTTTCTTATGCCCAATATATGCTGGGCATGAGCCACATCAAGCAAGGCGTACCGTCACAACGTGACCCTGCCCCCACCCAACGAGCGATTGTAGCATTCGAAAAACTACTTCATAACTACCCAAAATCCGCGTATGTCCCAGAAGCACGCGCGCGTTTACAAAAATTGCACAATAAAATAGCCGAACATGAGCTGTATATTGGAAAGTTTTATTTTAAGAATGAGCGTTTTGTTGCTGCAAGCAATCGCTTTCAGGAAGTTATAAAAAAATATCAGACCAGTCCAGCGATTGAAGAGGCACTGTATTATTTGGCGGCAAGTTTCGCGTCATTACAACTCACAGATAGTGCCCGTGATAGTGCTGTATTATTACGTCATAACTATCCGAAAAGTGTTTGGAGTAAAAAAGCTGCAGCTTTTTTATAAGTACTTTGCTGTTTTGAGCTGGATGGCACTCAGCGCTTGCCAGCAGGTGGATAAGGTTGATATTGCCGAGGTATTGGATGCCCGTAATGATGCGGTTAGCAGTAAAAACATTACTGCTTATGGTGCGCTTTTGATCAATGATTATCATTTTCAGAAACATACAAAAAGTGATATTTTATATGCTATGCAGGAAATATTTGAACGTTTTCAAGTGATACAAATGCAAACACATAATCGGCATATTGATGTGCTTGATGAAACCCATGCTATATGCAATCAAAGCTATACATTCAAAGTTAAAGCCGATAATGAATGGCGAAGTATTGTGCAGCAGGAACAACTTCAACTCACCAAGCAAAATGATGCTTGGAAAATAAGCAGTGGTTTGTAAAAACGCAACTATTCAGCGCACGTAACTACTCAGATCGCCTCTGATTTATTTTTCCGATATACCCATTCCTCCTAGCCTGAATAATTCATAAATCGTTGTGATGATTGCGAAGAACCTTTATTTGCAACGATTTTTTTGTCGGAAGTGCCGTACCAATGGATACGGTCGACTGGCAAAGAATTCGTTACGGATAAAAG
>JAUZQT010000151.1 GCA_030950825.1 Mariprofundaceae bacterium
AAATTTTCGGCAGCCTACAGAACACTGTTTGTTGGCGAAGACAGTAACTGCCATGTGAATAACTTTGTATGGGCATTTAATGTTGATACCAGGAAGCTGTCGAGAATTCTGTCACTGCCTATGGGTGCGGAAGCCACAGGCCTGATGGCCGTCGATAATATAAATGGTTTCGCATATATCGGCTCCAGTTATCAGCATCCGGGCGATGGTGGTGTAGGCAAGCCGCCGGTAGCCATGGTCACTGCAGTTGAAGCTGCCAGACCAACTTTCTCTGAAGAACGTAACCGTTCAGGCGGCATTGGTTACCTTCATTTCAAGGGCATGCCTAAAATGTAGCAACAAGTACAGTTGATGGCGAAGTATCGTCATCAACCTTCATCGAAGCGACCGTCGGCAACGACGGTCGCTTTTTTAGGTTTATCAGGTAAATAGATAGGTACGTGAGCAGGTATAGTTCGCCAGAAAAGTGGGGTAGGCTTGATTTATTGGCAATAAAATCAATGTAACTATTCAGTTTGCTACTGCTATAGCTTTACCTAAATCCTGCAAGTGTTTGCACATACATAGCGCAAGCTCTTGATTCACTTGGACTATTGGGGAAACACGCATTACCAATAAGGTGACTGCGTGTTTTTTCAATACGCCATGTAATCCAATATCTTACACTCTGCACGCACAAATACTTGCAGGATCTATGTTTTACACAATTTTTTAGGCATGCACCCATACTGGAAATCCCATGGATAAAATCTGCAACTCTTTTCGTTTGCGAGCGAATTCGGGTTCAAACTGTGCAACATGATGCCAAAACAGGGGTGAGTGATTCATATGTTTTAAATGCGCCAACTCGTGTACCAGCACATAGCGAACAACTTCAGGTGGTAGCAATAATAATTTGGCATTCAGGTTGATATTTCCCAAAGAAGAGCAGCTTCCCCAACGGGTTTTCTGCAAACGAATCGACACAGCCTGGTACGCTGCATTCATTTCCAACGCGACTGCTTGCAAACAATCTGGCAGACTTTCTCTGGCTCGAACCTTCAACCAAGCATGCAATACACGCGCCACTTGATTTGCCTTATCTTGTTCTGGATTTAGACGGATAGACAAGACACCATCAAGCTCTGAGAACCCTGCTCGTGGTGATTCATGGTATGCAATTAACACCGATTCTCCCAGCGCACGAAGCTCGATTTTTTCAGGCAAGTTCTCTGGTAATGTCTCAGATAACTTGGAGCCAAGCGCTTTAGGAGCATGCTGTTGCATGCGCAGTAATGTGCGTTTGATCCATGGCTGCTGCTGCTTGAATAGTTCGCCAGCTTCACGCTTGGCAACACCCAAAGGCAATACAACTTCAACACACAAGTTCGGCTTGATGGTAATGCGCGCATATTTGGCGCGGCGTGATATACGAATAGTATAAGCTTGCATTTCTGCTTGTAATGGCACTGGGTGACCCTGATTATGGTTTTAAATAGCGTGCCATAATTGGCAACGCCAATAGGCGTGGCATCAGTTTCTGCAAACACCATAACGCCTTATGCCGCCAACCTGGAATACAATAGCCGCCACCTTGTAATAGGCTTTTTATAGCCGAAGACACCACAATCTCTGCGGATGTGCTAAACAAACGACCTTTTCCCTTTGGCGCACCTGAAACATCACGAAAACCAGTGGAGGAAGGGCCAGGAGCAAGCGTTACCACCGTCACCATACCTTGCAGCTCAGCACGCAAGGCTTCACTCCAAAAGCTAAGCCCAGCTTTGGCAGCAGCATAGGTGCTCATATATGGCAAGGGGCTTTCTCCAGCCAGCGATGATACATTGATAATAAAACCATGCTTGCGTTTCAAGCCAGGCAATAAAGCATGGGTGAGCATTACTGGAGCAATAAGATCAACCCGCAATACATCCAGCTGCGGCACGCTTTCACACATCTCAAAAGCGCCCCAAACACCAAAACCAGCATTGTTGACCAAACCAACCAGATCATCTTCCAAAAGCATTTGATCAATCAGTTCATCAACTTCTTTACGCGCCGCAAGCCCACTCGATAACATGCGATGTTTGCTTGGTATTTTAAGCGTATCCAAGGTCAATTGCAAACGTGCTTTATCACGACCATGCAACAATAAAGTATAACCCAATTGTTCAAGCTGCTGGGCAAAAAGTATGCCAAAGCCGCCCGAAGCACCCGTAATCAATACACTGCCTTTTATTCCATTTCCTTTTTCATTGGCCATTTTCATTGTTCTTTTATTTCCTGAATCGCAATCATGCGCCGCTGGCGTTTCTCAAAAGTTACAAGCTCATAAATGCCGTGACCTTGCAATATATGCAAACATTCATCCATCGCATAAGCAACTTCGTTCGGTGCGTGCGCATCCGAACCAAAACAAAAAGGAATCGCCATTGCAGCGGCTTTTTTAACAATATTGGTATGCGGATAAACTTCACCAATGGGCTTACGCAAGCCCGCAGAACTAATCTCCAATACGGCTCCTGATGCTTGAACTGCATCCAGCATCAACGACTCCGCTTTATCCACGCGGATACTTCCTAGAGGTGCACGTTGTCCAAACTTCTTAATCAAGTCAGGATGACCAATCACATCAAACATGCCCGCCTGCGCGGAGCGAGCCACCAAATCAAAATAATCACAATAAGCATCTTCGTAATCCATCGCATCCCACCGGTATGCTTCATCTGGATTATCAAAGGCCCAATCACCAATATAATGCACTGAACCCATCACATAATCCCAGGCGTACGCATCAATCATGGATTTTACAGCCTCTTCTGTGCCAGGATAAAAGTCCGCTTCAAGCCCTATTCGCACCGTTATCTGGGATGAGAAATGATCACGGGCATGTTCAACCTCTTGCAAATAGTCGGGCAATTCACTTGCGTCCATGCGCCACGCAGCATCAAAACCATTCGGCATGGGAGAATGATCAGAGATGCCCACCTCTTTTAAGCCGCGTTGAATGGCTATTTTAACATAATCTTCCACTGATCCCACGGCATGATTGCAGCGTGGGGTGTGCATATGATAATCAGGAACTGTTTGATATTTCATAAGTTGAAAAACCTCATCAAATCATTTATTTCATGTGAGCCTTGTTTAAGAAAATGCGTAACTATTCAGCATACTAACAAAGTGCTCTGCGAAACCATAAAAACCGTCATTCCCAAGGGCTTGTATTGGAAATCCATTATAAAATAGGCGTGTTTATCATGGATCCTCAATACAAGC
>JAUZQT010000152.1 GCA_030950825.1 Mariprofundaceae bacterium
TTTTTTACCATGAGTGCCGTAGCCATGCATACGGTCGATTGGCAAAGGATTCGTTGCGAACAAAGGAGCAAGCGAGGGCGCGGCAGCATTTGTGAATAATGCGGGTTAGAGCCTAGTTTCGCACTTTGTGAGTATGCTGAATAGTTGCGATTTTTAAAAAATATTAATTTAGCATGTGGAAGCTTGGTAGGAAGTTTTTTTTTGTCAAGACTTGGAAATAGTTTGTGTCAACGCAAAGTAGATGTTGGCAAAAAATCCGTCCATAAATTTTTTGTTATTTTAAATATCCAGAAATAGTATTTTCTGAATTCAAGTCATAACGGTACAATACTTAACCGCACTTCGAGTGACCGCACTCCAAACAAGTATCGCAACCATCCATGCGAACAAGGCTCATGCCAGCGCATTTCGGGCACTGCAAAGCATTTTGCAATGCTGAGTCACCGAGTTTTTCTTTAATTGCTTGTTTTTTAGCGGCCAACTCTGGGCTGCTTAGTGTACCCTCCAGCATACCAATGGAGATAAGGTGTTGCTGAATAACTTCTCCAATTTCAGCAACGATGGAGGGCATATACTTGCCACCTTTTTTATAATAGCCACCACGAGGATCAAAGACTGCTTTTAACTCCTCCACCAAGAAAGTAACATCACCACCTTTGCGGAAAATAGCCGAAATAATGCGGGTTAAAGTAACAATCCACATGAAATGTTCCATATTTTTGGTATTGATGAAAATTTCAAATGGTCGGCGATGTTCAGCTGCCTGATCTTTATTCACCACAACATCATTGATGGTGATATACATAGCATGTTCGGAGTGCGGAGTTTTGATTTTATAGGTATTGCCCACCAGAACAGGATCACGCTCAAGAAGCGGTGCAATAGCTGTTACATTATCTTCTTTTGCATTTGAGATATCACCTTCGGGTTTTACAACCTCGTAGGCTGTAATTTTATTTTCAATTTTAATGCTCATATCCGTTTCTCCATAAATAGTCGCCTAATTTTTTATTCAGCGCCCTACAATCAACGTTGCAGGCGGATTAAAATTTGCCGTAATACCCTTCTTTTAAAGCATCAAAAAGATTGGCAGCCGTATGCATTTCACCATCATACTCAATAAGCTGATTCCCCTTTGCCTCAACCACATTGCCATCATCCAAAGTAAATTTATATGTCGTATTGGCAAGATCGTCCTCTTTGACCAGTACACCCTGAAAGACTTCAGGGTTAAAGCGAAAAGTTGTGCAGCCTTTAAGCCCTTTATCATAGGCATACATATAAATATCTTTGAAATCTTCATAAGCAAAATCAGTCGGAACATTGGCTGTTTTTGAAATGGACGAGTCTATCCATTTTTGTGCTGCTGCTTGAATATCCACGTGTTGTTTTGGGGTGACTTCATCAGCAGCAATAAAGTAGGCTGGTAACTGCTTATCTTGGTCATCGCTATAAGGCATGGCTTCTGCATTGATCTGTGCGCGGTATGCCAGCAGTTCATAGGAAAACACATCAATTTTCTCTTTGGATTTTTTTCCTTCACGAATCACATTGCGGGCATAATGATGCGCAAATGATGGCTCAATGCCGTTGGAGGCATTATTTGCCAAACTCAAGGAAATCGTGCCTGTCGGCGCAATGGAAGAGTGATGCGTAAAGCGACAGCCATGCTCAATTAAATCATTCAGTAACACTTTATCCTGATCATCGCCCGTATGTAAAAATTGTTGCATATAGGTGGAATATTTCGCCCACAAAACCCGCGCCTTAACCTTATCACCAATCTGAATACCATCATTCGCCATTTCTGGGCGTTTGTTCATAAGCTCCGAAGTAATTTCAACATCATCATTCATGATTGGCGCCACGCCTTTTTCCTGCCCAAGGTGTAAGCCTACTTCAAAGCCTGTGCGCGCCATTTCATAAGATACTTTTTCTGTAAACGCCAATGATTCAGCTGAACCATACTTGCAACCCAGCATGGTAAGCGTTGAACCTAAGCCTAGAAAGCCCATACCATGACGACGCTTGACATAAAGCTCATTGCGTTGTTTTTCCAGAGGCAAGCCATTGATTTCAACCACATTATCCAGCATACGAGTAAAAACAGCCACCACTTCATGATAGGTCGCCCAATCAAAAGAAGCCTCATCGGTAAATGCATTTTTTACAAACCTGGTAAGGTTGACCGAACCAAGCAGACAAGCGCCATACGGTGGCAATGGCTGCTCACCACAAGGGTTGGTAGCGCGCACATCCTCACAGAACCAGTTATTGTTTTTATCATTAACTTCATCAATCAGAATAAAGCCAGGTTCAGCATAATCGTATGTTGATGCCATAATAACATCCCAAAGACGCTTGGCTTTGATGGTGCGATAAATTTTGCAGGCAACTTCACCTTGATCATTATGCACAACATTATCTTTAAAATGCGGTAAATGCCGCCATACAATATTATTTTCAACATCTTCAATTTCAGATTGATTGGCTGGAAAAATCAACTGCCAATCTGCATCCTGTTTGACTGCTTCCATAAAATCTTTGGTAATCAAGCACGATAAGTTGAATTGGCGTAAACGCCCGTCTTCACGTTTTGCTTTGATAAAATCAATAACATCGGGGTGGGAGATATCAAATGTGCCCATTTGCGCGCCGCGCCGCCCGCCCGCAGACGACACTGTGAAACACATTTTATCGTAAATATCCATAAAGGATAGTGGCCCAGATGTATAAGCGCCTGCTCCTGTGACATAAGCACCGCGTGGGCGCAGCGTAGAAAATTCATAACCAATGCCACAGCCTGCTTTCAACGTTAAGCCTGCCTCTTTCACCATGGATAAAATACCATCCATAGAATCAGGAATGGTGCCAGATACCGTGCAATTGATGGTTGACGTTGCAGGCTTGTAGGCCTCGGCTCCAGCATTGGACATAATACGACCCGCAGGGATCGCGCCATGTGCCAATGCCCAAACAAAACGATTATGCCAATAGGCTTGATTGCCTTCTTCTTCAACGTTTGCCAAAGCTCTGGCAACACGCTTCCAGGTATCCCCAATATCTTTATCAACCGCATCGCCACATCGATCCTTTAAGCGATATTTCATATCCCAAATATCTTCACTGGCGGCTTGTAACTTGATGTCTTGCTCAGGGCTTTGGATTTCGGCGACTGAGGTTTGAAGGTGTGGACTCATAAAAAGGACTCTCCATGCGGGCGAACAATAAATACGAATAAAATACGCTGTTTAGCTAGCTAAAGCTGTTGTGATGGATGAAGTATTACTAACAGCATTCAATAAAATATTGAGGGCGAACCATAACCACTATATGTTGGGTGTCAATAAAAATAAACCACATAAGCTAGTGGTATTGATGCCCATCTTGCTCACTGCTTACTCATAGTTTATCCACAGACTTATACACAGGAAAAACTACTTTTCTGGAGCTTCGCTTAAGCGACTGTTAGCTTTCAGCTTATGAATAAACAAACACATTTTGGTTATGAAACAGTCTCCGTAAATGAAAAAGCAGGCAAAGTAATGGGGGTTTTTTCATCGGTAGCAAGCAAGTATGATGTTATGAACGATGCCATGAGCGCAGGCATGCACCGTTTATGGAAGTGTCGCATGCTTTCTGCATCATCGGTGCGCGATGATAGCATTGCTTTGGATGTGGCTGCTGGTTCAGGTGATATTGCCATCGGTCTATTGAAAAAGATGCGCCAAAACGGTCAACGTACAGGTCGTGTGGTTTTAACCGATCTCAATGCACCCATGTTGGCAGAAGGTGCGCGGCGCGTGGTGGATGAAGGCTATTTGCCAGGCACCGCTGACTGCATTCAATCGGATGGCACGAAACTTCCCTTTGCGGATAATAGCTTCGATTCTGTCACGATTGCTTTTGGCATTCGGAACTTTGTTGATATTGCTGCTGGTTTGGCAGAATTTTACCGCGTTTTAAAGCCTGGCGGACAGTTTATGTGTTTGGAATTTTCAAAGCCTGTGCTTCCCCTGCTAGATGTCGTGTATGATGCCTACTCATTCAATGTGATCCCTGCTTTGGGCGAACTTATTACCAGTGATCGTGAATCGTATCAGTATCTGGTTGAATCGATCCGCCGCTTTCCAGATCAACAGCGCTTTGAGCGCATGATTGAGCATGCTGGTTTTGATTTGGTTCGCCATGAAAATATGACTGGTGGTATCGTCGCATTGCATAGGGGCTATAAGATATGAGTGTGATGTTTCTTCCATTGCGACTGATCCCTCTGCCTGTGCAATGTGTGGTCATGTCATCAGTATTAGATCTGGCATTTTCACGGGATGCAAAGCTAAACGAACATTTGGATGGACTTAACGGCAAGGTATTTCGCATTCATGTCAGCGATATGAATACAGTGATGTTTTTGGGTTTCAAATCGGGCCGTACTTGGGTACATACAGATCATCAAGGTGTGGTCGATGTACGTATTGAATCAAGTATCGCTGGCTTTGCTCGAATGTGTTTTGCCAAAGAAGATCCCGATGACTTGGTTTTTAAGCAGGTGTTAAAATTATCTGGTGATTCTGAATCCATGTTGCGCTTTAAAAAGCTGCTTGCTGCGGCAGATTTGAACTGGGAACAGGAGTTACGCGCGATTTTTGGTGATTTTTTTGGTACACGTGTCGCCAAGGCTGCGCACACACTGGTCGCGGCCGAAGCCAAATTCTCCGTGTCATCCAAAGGTATACTCCAAGACTGTCTAGAAAACATGGATACACCCAATAAACAACGTTTACAGACATGGCAAGCAGGCGTTGAGCAATTATCCCACCAGATGAGCCGGATGAAAGCTAAGCTGACCCGCTTGGATCACCGTTGTGATGCTTTAGAATCACCCCAAAACACATGAGGCTGCACGGTAATATTCGACGAAACCTCCGACTCCTACGCATTGGTTATATCTTAACATCCCATGGCATGGCCGCCATGGCCGTCCGCTTGCGTTTGCTGCGCCCCTATGCTTGGCTAGTGCAACTATTTCGTGAGGATGCCTTACCTGCCGACATCGGCGCACAAATACGTGAAGCACTTGAAAAACTTGGACCTACCTTTATTAAATTTGGTCAAATGCTTTCCACCCGTGTTGATTTGTTGCCGTCAGAAGTCGTGTTCGAATTGAAAAAGCTGCAAGATGATGTGCCACCAGCTCCCATTGAGCATGTCAGAGAAGTGATTGAACGAAGCTTTAAAAAGCCTTTAACGGGTGAAGGCGGCCTATTTGCCAGCTTTGATGAGCAGGCCATTGCAGCGGCATCCATTGCACAAGTACATTTTGCAGAGCTGAACAACGGTCGACAGGTTGCCGTGAAGGTTCGTCGCCCGCATATTCACAAAACAATTGAAGCAGATCTGGCAATTTTGCGGCTTTTAGCAGCCATGTTTGAGCGTTATTTTCCTGAATATCAGCGCTTGAAGGCCAAGTGTGTTGTTGAAGAGTTTGCAACCAGCATTCGTGGCGAGTTGAATTTGCGTGCCGAGGCAGCCCATGCCAGTCGTTTTGCTGAGAATTTTGCTTCCATTGACGGCGTTCGTGTACCAGAAGTGTTGTGGGACTATACGCACGTTGAAGTATTAACCAGTGAACGAATCACTGGCATTCCGATTGATGAGCGCGAGGCGCTGCAGGCTGCTGGACATGATACTTTAGATTTGTGTGAACGTGCGACAACCTTATTTTTTCACATGGTCTTTATTGATGGTTACTTTCATGCTGACATGCACCCAGGCAACATCTTTGTGGCCAGTAACGGTGATATTATCTTGTTGGACTTTGGTATTGTGGGGCGCTTGGAAGTTCGTCCGCGTCGTTATCTCGCAGATATGTTATTGGCCTTTTTACGCAGTGATTATCGTAGGGCTGCGGTTGTGCATGTTGAAGCGGGTTATGTACCACGTAATACTGATATATCGGCTTTTGAAGATGCATTACGGGAAGTTGCAGTGCCGATTTTTAATCGCCCACTGGGTGAAATTTCCATTGCTGAATTGTTACTTTGCATGTTTGCTGTGACGGAACGCTTTCAGATGGAAACTCAGCCCGAATTATTACTGCTACAAAAAACCATGATGGTCATTGAGGGCGTGGCACGTGAGCTTGCTGATGATGTTAATATATGGGAGTTGGCTAAGCCTCTGGTCTCTACCTGGATGGTGCAGCATATGGGACCCAAAGCGCAGCTTGAATTTATGGCGAGTGATGTTAAAAATCAACTACATGACTGGATGGTATTGCCTTCGCGTATGGAAAGCGTGTTTGAGCATGTTGAAAACAGCAATCAAGCAATATTAGCACAAACATCATCGCCTTCTTTTGCAATTATCGGAGCTTTATGTTGTGCCATTGGGGGCGCGGCATTGATGGCATACAGCGCAGCGGTTCCAGTCTTAATGATCGCACCTCAGTGGGCTTTATTGGGGGGGATCGGGTTGTTATTAACTGGTATAGTGATGGTTACTCGCTCAAGCTAAATAATTCCGCACACGTTCCTAAGCAAGAAAAATGGTGCCCCGAGTGCATCCGCATAGTCTCAATAAAGCTATATTATCAAACAAGTGAAATCAGTAATCATTGCAAAGTACCGTCACTTTTAAATCTACCCCCCTATTGTCTACCCGCAGCTTTAACCATCAGCATGTTTTTCCATCAGTCTTGCCTTGTGCTGCTGTGAGCGTTTTAAACTCTGCTACGGTTATGCCATCCCTTACACAATCAAAGCCGTCTATCAGCTTTTCCTGTATAGTTGACTTGTGGCTTCGGATTAGCTGCATGACTTCGGGGTCATTGAGTATGCAACTCGGGGCACTCATCGAGACGCGCCCATCCTCACCAAGTGAAAAAATAACATCCTGTTCAACTGCATCAGCCATGAACCGTGCCGCACTCATAATAGCACCGTTCCGAAATCTTCAACCTCTATATCTTTGACGTTATTCGCACACCTTGGCGATATGTCACTTTTAACCGTGACGGCGTGACAATTGTTATATACCAACGTTTTTTGATTGCTTTGAAGCGTGACGTCGTCGGTGCTGTCACTCTTTGAAAGGTCTATTTTTTGTTGCTGTGTATAGCTTGTCACGCCGTCACTGTCTGAAACACAGTAGCGGGTAAACGCATCAGAAAACACCTCTAAGCTGTAGCCTTTCAACACTACACCATCAGGCAAACGCAGCGTGCTTGAATGTATGCCAATCTTCTTTCAATTTTGGCAGACTGCTGGTTTTAGAACAGGGTGCTATAACTGTTCTGTTTTCTGTTCTGTTTATTCCAACACCTTGATATTATTCACTGTATTCACTTTTTACTGTTCACTTATTTATGCCGCTTTTTTGTTTATGGGGATCACTTGCGCCCCTGCCCTTAATCCATCCAAGTAATCCGCCCATTGTTGCATCATCGCCGTGCGTTCTGGCAAGTGGCGTGCATGATTATATGCAGCCTTAATGGCGTTGCCTTCTTTATGGGCAAGCTGACGTTCAATAACATCAGTATCAAAACCAAGTTCATGCAGCAAGGTGGAGGCTGTACCACGGAAGCCATGTGCGCATTGTTCTGTTTTGGTATCATAACCAAGCCGTTGTAGTGCATTGTTAATAGTGTTTTCACTCATTGCGCGTGATTGCTTGCGGATATTGGGGAATACATATTTCCCCGTACCTGTAAGCGCCTGCACCTCTTTCAGTATATCAATGCTTTGCTTACTTAGTGGCACAACATGTACCGCCTTCATTTTCATTTTACTGGCAGGTATGCGCCATTCAGATTTATCAAAATCAACCTCATGCCATTCTGCCTGCCTTAATTCGCCTGGCCTCACAAATACCAACGGCGATAGCTTCAATGCACATTTCACAACAAGCGTCCCCTCAAACCCTTCTATAGCACGCATCAATGCCCCACCTCTTTTGAATTTTTAAAGCAAGCCCGATGGTTCGGGTTCTTTGACTGTAAGGCTCCCTTCAATGCTTGAACAGGGTCATAGTCACATGCACCTGTAGCAATCGCATAGCGGAACACCTGACCACATAGCATACGTGCCTTATGCGCCGCCTCTATCAAGCCCAAGTCTTCAATGCGGCGAAGGCATGCCAGCACGTCAGGGGATTTAATGAGTTTAATTTTAACCGTGCCCAACCAAGGAAGAATATGATTTTCAAGCCTTCGCGTTGAATCATGCGTGTAAGTGGCTGACCACGCCTTAGATTTTTGCGCTATAAATTCTCTGGCCACACCTTCAAAGGTTATAGCTTGTGCATCTACAAATGCTTTTCGTTTCTTTATCTGCTTATCTTGGGTGGGGTTGATGTTCTTTGCTAACAAGTCCTTTGCGTCCTGCCTTGCCTTGCGTGCCTGCTTAAGCGACACATCAGGATAAACCCCTATAGATAAAGTCAGTCTTTTGCCCGAAAAGCGGTAATCCATCCGCCAATACTTACCCGAGGCCTTAACCAACAAGTACATGCCGCCGCCATCAGGGAACTTCTTTTGCTTTTTACCAGTGGGAACCTTTGCCCCTTTCACTTTCAAGTCAGATAAAGCCATATTACACCGCCTTGTGACGGTACTTTTTTATTGCAAATGCCTTCATGCGTAAAAGTACCGTCATAAATACCGTCAATTTGTCGGTACTTATGCGGACAGTATAGGACTACAACAAACAACAAAGCAATAAAAAAGCCTGCAACCACTAGGGCTACAGGCTCTTAACGAACTTCATTGAACTGCTATTTGGTGCCCTCGAGTGGAGTCGAACCACTGGCCTACCCCTTAGGAGGGGGTCGCTCTATCCATCTGAGCTACGAAGGCATACACGCATTACTCATGCTTTTTCATTATAAAACACTATGGGCAACTTTCAGCTACATCCTGTTTTTAGATATGCTGAACCCACAAGGCGACAGCCTCCTAGCTTGAATAAAAAAGATATTGCAAGCTACATTACCTTACTGATCCAGCTCGCTCAGCAATAATAATCAACACGCTCTGTACAAGTGCAGCCATCGGTATAGCAATAAACACACCCAAAATACCCCACAAGCTACCAAAAAATAAAACTGCAACAATAATAGCAATAGGGTGCAAATTCACCACCTCAGAAAACAACCATGGAATAACAATATTGGCATCAATCAACTGAATCACAGCATAGGCAAGCACTGCATAGAGTGTCATGTCGGCAGTTCCCCATTGAAAAAAGGATAACAGCAATACTGGCAATGCCACAACAGCTGCCCCTACAAAAGGAATCCATACAGAAATTCCCGTCAAAACACCAAGCAACAAGCCATATTCATGCCCCATCATCCAATAGGTGAGCCACATAACAAAACCAACCATAAATGATTCCCAAAAACGGCCGCGAATATAATTACCTATCTGCATATCCAATTCACGCCACACACGCGCCAGTAATGAGCGTTCACGTGGCAAGAAAGTTTTTCCCCATTGAAGAATGTTTTCTTTATCTTTTAGCAAAAAGAACACCAAAACTGGCACCAACACCGCATACACCAACAAGGCAATAAGCCCTGGAATGGATGACAACGACATTGAAACGGCAGCGCCCCCCCACTCCTGAATCTTTTCAGAGAAGCCTGTAATCACTTGCTGGAAGTGTTCGGGATTTAACCAAGCAGCGTAACTGGTCTGAATATCATGAAAGAATGTACGTAGCGACGTGATGTATTGAGGCACGTGTTGCACCAAACGTGCTACCTGATCGGTTAATAGGGGCAATATAGCAAGCATCGCAAACAACACCATGAGCAACGCCCCTACACATACCAAAATAACCGATAATAAACGTGGTACTTTGCAATGGGTCAATAGCTGTACGATACCATCCAAAACATATGCCAGTGCAATAGCAAACAATACAGGTGCCAATACATCACCCAAAACCCATACCAAGGTGAAAATTACAATCAGAGAGGCCAGCAGCATCATCAATTGTGTATCTGCCATGCGCTGGCTAAGCCAGTCGCTGACCTTACGCACCATGCGTTTTATCCTTATCCCCAGCGCATGATGCTCCGCCCAAAACGCCACCAAAAGCAACCAGCAGCGCCGACATTAGCGAAGCCAACAAATGAAACACCGCACTAATACCATGATAAATGCCAAAACTCACACGTTGCGGATCATCTTTATCCAACAGATCTATCGCCCCTGCACTATCTTTCAAGGCTTGCATCAGCGGTGATACCGCAAACTCATTCACAGAAACCAATAAAACGGTCAGCAGCAATAATGCCCAATTCAAGTACCCAACCGTACAAGAGCGCACCCAAAACGATGCGACTGCCGCAGCTAAAAACAACACACCAATGTTCGCCATATGAAAAATATGACCTGCAAGCATTCCAGCTTGTGCTGAACTATCTGCCTGAGCAAACAGTATAGGCGCTACGATATAAGCTGGCACCAGCAATAAACCAAGTATCATTGCCACACAAAGTCGAATGGCTCCCATACGAATGCAATGAACAGAAATAGGTTTTACCGAAGTGGACACGAGAGAAATGGGCATTATGAGTAAGAAACAGCCACTATTTCATATTCGCGCTCACCACCAGGCGCACGCACCAAGGCTTCATCCCCTTCTTCCTTGCCAATCAGTGCTCTGGCTATGGGAGAGGTAATTGAAATTTTACCTTGTGAAAGGTCTGCTTCATCTTCACCAACAATTTGATAAGTTACCTTTTTTTCAGTGTCCGCATCAATCAATATCACCTTCGCACCAAAGACAATTTTGTCTGTATCCATGGTTGATGGGTCAATGATCTGAGCTCTGCCCAACTTGTCGCCCAACATATTAATGCGGGCTTCATTCATACCCTGCTCTTCTTTGGCTGCATGATATTCGGCATTTTCAGACAAATCACCATGCGCCCGTGCTTCTTCAATAGCCGCAATAATCTGATGTTTTTTGACACCTTTAATATAAGTCAATTCTTCGCGTAATTTATCCGCGCCTTCTTTAGTCATTGGAACCCGTTCCATCATTATGCCTCACCTTTATGGTATTCTTGGATGCTTTTCACTTGTGTCACATCATCATTGCTCAACATGGATTGCACTGCCGCCAGTCCGCCTGCCATGGTCGTAAAATAAACAATGCCACGATCCAGCGCTGCCTGACGGATTGTTTTCGAATCCGCGATTGAGCGCTCACCTTCTGTTGTATTGACAATAAAATTAATGTCATTGGATAATAATTTATCCACAATATGAGGGCGAACCCCATCAATGACCTTGGCAACCCTTGTACAAGGTACATCTGCTTCTACCAAAATTTTACTTGTACCTTCAGTGGTCATCACTTCAAAACCAGTTTCCTCCAACATTTTGGACAGCTCCGCCACGCGATTTTTATCGGCATCCCGCACCGAAATAAAGGCTTTCCCTGAACTTGGCAAAGCAGAGCCAGCACCCAACTGCGCTTTGGCAAAGGCGGCAGGGAATTCAGTCGCAATCCCCATGACTTCACCTGTTGATTTCATTTCAGGCGAAAGCAAGGGGTCCACACCACGGAATTTCACAAATGGAAACACCGCCTCTTTAACGGCACGGAATGTTGTTGGTTGTTTCACTTCATACAGGCCCAAATCATCCAAGCTCTGACCCGACATAATGCGAGCTGCCATTTTGGCCAGCGGTACACCTGTCGCCTTGGAAACAAAGGGAACTGTCCGCGATGCGCGAGGGTTTACTTCAAGCACGTACAAGGTCTCTCCTTGCAATGCAAATTGAATATTCATCAAACCGCGCACATTCAACGCCATGCCCAAGGCCTTGGTCTGCCGTGTTACTTCTTCAATAGTGGCATCTGAAATCGAATGTGGTGGCAAACAACAAGCTGAATCGCCCGAATGCACACCAGCTTCTTCAATATGCTCCATAATACCGCCAATCACCACGCGCTTGCCATCACACAAGGCATCCACATCAAGCTCAATCGCTTGATTCAAGAAGCGATCCAGCAAAACTGGGTGATCGGGAGAAGCTTGAACAGCCTCATTCATATAGCGCAATAAACCTTTTTCATCATGTACAATCTGCATGGCGCGTCCGCCCAATACATAGGAGGGGCGCACTACCACGGGATACCCGACATCTTGCGCAACAGCGATGGCTTCATCGGTTGAACGGGCTGTACCATTTTCTGGCTGTAATAATCTCAAATCATGCAACAACTGCTGAAACCGCTCACGATCTTCTGCCAAATCAATCATACTTGGGCTGGTTCCAATAACTGGAACACCAGCTGCCTGCAATGATTCAGCCAGTTTCAATGGTGTTTGGCCACCGAACTGCACAATCACACCCGTTGGTTTCTCAATGTCCACAATCGCCATCACATCTTCAAAGGTCAACGGCTCAAAATACAGGCGGTCAGAGGTATCATAATCAGTGGATACCGTTTCAGGATTACAGTTGACCATAATCGTTTCAAAGCCATCTTCAGAAAGCGCAAAGGCTGCATGTACACAGCAGTAATCAAATTCAATACCTTGCCCGATACGGTTCGGACCACCACCCAAGACCATGATTTTCTTTTTATTCGTTGACAAAGCTTCGCACTCTTCTTCATACGTTGAATACAAATACGGTGTTTTTGCTTCAAATTCGGCAGCGCAGGTGTCCACACGCTTAAACACAGGCTTAATGCCCGCAACAGAGCGTGCTTCACGAACCGCATGTTCATCCGTACCCAGCAACATCGCCAAACGCTGATCCGACAGACCTTCTCGCTTGGCCTTTTTCCAATCTACTGACGTTAAATCCGCAATATCTCGCCCAGACAATGATTGCTCAAGCGCAATCACGGCAGCCAACTCTCGTACAAACCATGGGTCAACCTTGCTTACATCAACAACTTTTTCTTCCGACCAAGCAGCGCGCAATGCTTCACCCATCCACCACAAACGATCTGCACCTGGCACAGCCAGTTTTTCCTGTAAGAAGATCGTTTCATCCACATCAGCAGGTACAGATTTATCAAAACCACATGAATCCACTTCCAAACCACGCATGGCTTTGCCAAGAGATTCGGTAAAGGTGCGTCCGATAGCCATCACTTCACCCACAGACTTCATCTGTGTGGTCAAACGAGTATCAGCACCTTGAAATTTTTCAAAGGCAAAACGTGGCAGTTTGGTCACCACATAATCAATCGTCGGTTCAAAAGCCGCGAAGGTTTCACCCGTAATATCATTGCGAATTTCATCCAGCGTATAACCCACTGCCAGTTTTGCTGCAATCTTAGCAATAGGGAAGCCTGTTGCTTTGGATGCCAAAGCAGAAGAGCGCGATACGCGCGGATTCATTTCAATTACAATCAAGCGACCATCTTCAGGGTTCACCGCAAACTGAACGTTTGAACCACCTGTTTCCACGCCGATCTCGCGAAGAATAGCAATCGAAGCATCACGCATACGTTGATACTCTTTGTCGGTTAAGGTTTGTGCAGGCGCAATGGTGATTGAATCGCCAGTATGCACGCCCATGGCATCGAAATTTTCGATGGAGCAAATAATCACGCAATTATCCGCATGATCACGCATCACTTCCATCTCATACTCTTTCCAGCCAATAATCGATTCTTCTACAAGGATTTCATCCGTTGGTGAGGCATCTAGGCCGGAATGGGCAATCTGTTCAAACTCTTCGGGATTATAAGCAATACCACCACCGGAGCCACCCAAAGTGAACGATGGGCGAATAATAATAGGATAGCCAATTTCATTAGCTAGCTCGTGCGCTTCTTGAATAGTGTGAGCAAAGCCACCCCGTGCCATTTCTAAACCGAGATCATCCATCGCCCTTTTAAAGCGCTCGCGATCCTCAGCCTTATCAATGGCATCGGGTTGCGCACCAATGAGCTGCACATTAAATTGATCTAGAATACCTTCTTTATTCAATGAAAGTGCACAGTTCAGGGCCGTTTGACCACCCATGGTCGGCAAAATTGCATCTGGACGCTCTTTTTCAATGATTTTAGCAACGACTTCCCAAGTCACTGGCTCGATATAAGTCGCATCAGCAAATTCAGGGTCAGTCATAATGGTGGCTGGGTTAGAGTTAACAAGAATCACTCTAAAGCCTTCTTCCTTCAGGGCTTTGCAAGCCTGAACTCCGGAATAATCAAACTCGCAAGCTTGACCAATCACAATAGGTCCGGCTCCCAAGATCATAATCGATTGAATATCAGTACGACGTGGCATGGAAATAAAGGCTCCTGAAACTGAATTTTCGCACATAAAGCTCACAGCTTCTAGCACACACAGAAAACGGGCTTATCAGAAAAAATCATGATACACGCCCGCCTAAGCGCGAAGCATAACCACAAGCAGGCCAGCATTAAAGAGATCATATCCCCCTAGCCCAGACTGTCACTCATACAAAATGCATAAAATGCTTAGCTTGACTGTATTCAAGACTGTATTAAATGGGAAAGTGCTGAGTGAACAACAGCGCCATCCCAAGTGTTTACGCCCTTGGCTAAAGCACTATTTCGCTCAATTGCCTGTTGCAAACCTAAATTTGCCCACTGTCGAATATAACGCAAACTGGCTGCGACCAGTGCCAAACTACTACTATGCGGAACACAAGCTGGAAAGTTTGGCAAGCAGCAATGCCATACGCCTTCACAACTATAAACAGGCTCATCATAACTTGTCAGCCGACTTGTTGTTGATACCCCACCCTGATCAATCGCCACATCCATAAACACACTACCGGCTTCCATCAAACTTAAATATTCAGCCGACAAAAGTTGTGGCGCACGGGCTCCCGCAATCAAGGCAGCTCCCAGCAACACATCAGTCTTGGGTAGGTATTGGCGCAAAGCTTCATCACTTAAAATTTCTGTATATAGTGAACCATTGAGTTTTTGCGCGGCAACATTCAATGCAGCTTGCCGGCAATCTAAAAGTATCACCTCAGCACCTAGGGCTAAAGCCATATGCGCTGCTTGCCGCCCAACCTCCCCAGCCCCCAAAATAGTCACCCGACCACTATCAATACCCGGTATACCGCCGAGTAACATGCCCTTACAACACGATATTTTTTCTTTAGCTTTATTGAAATCCACCCGTAAATATTGGGCGGCCATCAACACCGAAACCCTGCCGGCTATCTGGCTCATTGGAGCCAATAACGGCAAGCTCCCATCTTCCAAAGCCACCGTCTCATAGGCCAAGGCTCGAACACCTTGTTGTAATAACACCCGCAACAACTCCGGCGCAGCAGCCAAATGCAAATAAGCCAACAGC
>JAUZQT010000153.1 GCA_030950825.1 Mariprofundaceae bacterium
TTTCCCTCGCTACGATTTCTATTTTCGGACAGCCTCCTAGACATTAAAACGAAAGTGCATCACATCGCCATCTTGAACAATATATTCCTTTCCTTCCAAACGCATTTTCCCAGCTTCTTTGCACTTATTCTCACCACCCAAGGCAACAAAATCTTCATAAGCAATGGTTTCAGCACGAATAAATCCTTTTTCAAAATCATTATGAATCACCGCCGCTGCTTTGGGAGCAGTATCGCCAATGTGAATAGTCCAAGCGCGAACCTCTTTGACACCTGCCGTAAAATAAGTAATGAGCTTCAACAGATGATAAGCAACACGAATGACTGTATTCAGTCCAGGTTCTTGCAGCCCAAGATCTGCCAAAAATTCAGTCTTGGATACATCATCCATCTCAGTCAGTTCGGCTTCAATTTGAGCCGACACGACTGCAACTTCAGCACCTTCTTCCATTGCAAAGGCGCGCACCTTTGCAACATAGTCATTGCCATCGGGCAACGACCCATCATCCACATTGGCAATATACAACACAGGCTTTGCTGTTAACAGACAATAATCTTTGATCTTCTCAGCATCATCATTGCTTAAGTTTTGGCGACGAACCGTGATGCCATCCTCCAGACCTTTAAGCACACGCTGCTGCACTTCAAGCAATGCAAGCGCATCTTTATTGCCTGACTTGCTTGTTTTCAACGTTCTTTCAACTGCCTTTTCCATGCTTTCCATGTCTTTTAACATAAGCTCGGTATCAATCACCTCGATATCTGAAATCGGATCAATACAGTTGGCAACATGGGTAACATTTTCATCATCAAAACAGCGTACCACATGGGCAATCGCCGAGCATTCCCGAATATTGGCAAGAAACTTATTACCCAAACCCTCACCGCTGGCAGCACCTGCAACCAGACCTGCAATATCAACAAATTCGACAACGGCATATTGCATCGCCTGCGGATGAACGATCTTAGCCAACGCATCCATACGGGCATCTGGTACCTGCACCAAGCCAACATTGGGATCAATCGTGCAAAAAGGATAGTTCGCGGCTTCCGCACCCCCACCATTTAAGGCATTAAATAAAGTTGATTTTCCAACATTGGGAAGTCCGACGATGCCAATAGAAAGTGCCATGGAATATCTCCTGATAAATTAAATATTATGATGGGTTTAATTTGTTGTGAATTTTATTGGCTGCTGTATCTGTTTTCCCTGCCAGAATACGCGAAAACTCTTCTTGCAACACATGAAAAATACGCGCTTCATCAGCGCGATCATCTTCAGTGGCACGTCCCAGTACCCAGGCTGTAATATCACCATTACTGGGTCTACCAATACCAATTTTAATGCGTGTATAATCACTGTTGTCTAGATGCTGATGAAGCGAACGAAGACCATTGTGCCCACCGTGTCCACCACCGATCTTAATGCGCAACTTCCCCGAAGGCAGATCCAAGTCATCATAAATGACAATGATATCCTTTGCTTCAACATTATAATAACGTGCAAGCGGATTGATTGATGAGCCACTATCATTCATAAATGTCTGAGGTTTAACCAGTATTGTTTTGCCTTCGGAACTTTGCCATGTAGCACTCTGCGCACGAAAACGAGGCGTTGCGGAAAACCGCAACCCCTCTGATTCAGCCAACTGGTCAAGGAAACGAAATCCAATATTGTGACGTGTTTCCCTGTACTTGGAACCAGGATTGCCAAGCCCGACCAGTAATTTCATAAAAGCTTACGCTTCGCTGCTTTCGTCTTCGCCTTCGTCTTCTTCAGTGGTGCTTTCAGATGTTTTAGGTGCAGCAATATTTAGAACTGTAAAGTTGACATCATGATGAACTTCAGCGCCTTCAGGTAAGGTAAAATCTTCAATATGAATGGTATCACCCACATTGAAATCCGCACAATCAATTTCAATGGCATCAGGAATAGCATTGGCCAGACAGCTAACTTCCAGTACGTGACGAACAATATCGAGCAAGCCACCTGCAATATTACCCGGGCATTTTTCAAAGTTAACAGCCACAACAGGCACTTCTACTGTGACGCTATCCGTGGATGAAACGCGCATAAAATCCAAATGCAACGCTGTATCCATAATGGGATCCCATTGCACATCTTTTAACAATACCGTGCTGGTGCCACGTTTACCACTCACGTTTACTTCCAACATCGAGGTATAAAAAGTTTCTTCATTCAATAACTTACCAATGCTGTTGGCATTGATCGTAATGGGAAGATCAGGTTTACCACCGCCATAAATAATGCCAGGCAAAAAGCCTGCACGGCGCATGCGGCGAGCGTCACCTTTACCTGTGGTTTCGCGCAATTTTGCTTCGACAGTTAAATCAGTCATCGTTTTATACCTCTGTATGAAATAAATCTAGCGGGTTGTCCCGGGATAGATGCTTTGCAAGCGTCAACACCTGCATAAAGCGCGGCGCATCCTATGTGTTTTTATGCTAGATGGAAGAGAGCGTTTAATGATGTGGGTTTAGGTCGTTAATCAATGGGGTCAGACTCGATTGATTTATGGCTGTAAAAATCAATCGAGTCTGACCCCATTGATTCTGACCCCATTGATTCTTTATTTTTTCTCATTCAAGCGTGAATGTTTCGTTGTATAGGCGATAGTCATTGTCATTTGCATCGGAAAGAGCGCGTTGAATTAATGCCTTTGCATTGCCTTTTAGGCCACCCGTCAATAAGCTCTGATAGACACCTTTGTAGAACGCATCGGGAATAACGTCCACATAAAAGCGTACAGCACTGACTTCTTCATGAAGCCCACGAGCCTCAAAAACTCGGCTTTCACTAGGCATCAAGCGCGTATCTTGTATTTCTTTCCAACCTTCATCGTAGCCCACTTCACGCACAATAAGCCATTGCCAATGCTGTATTATTTCACCTTGCCCATCCAAGGCTTCGGCTTTCACCAATACCTTGGGTGTCACATAGCTTGGAAAGGCATGTCCAATATGAACCGATGTTATGGTCAATGCGGCTCCAGTGCTTATTTTTTTCAATTCAAATTGCAAGCCGCTACGCACCATATCTACATCATGAATGCCTTTAAAAGCATGTTTTCTATCAGGCATATGGCAGTTTTGGCATTGTATACCCTGCCGCGCGAACCGACTTTGCTTCCATTCAAACACAGTGTTTTCCAAAGGTTTTCCATTGATTGCATACGATTGCGGAAACTGATGGCATGATGCACATAGTTGCGACTGTTCAAAATCCTTACTTGCTATAAAACCATCATGTGCTGCGCCATTTAACGCGCCAACAAGCGCACTGCCTCTTCTTGGTGGGCCAAAGCGCCTACCTTGTCGGACATGGCAGACTGCACAGGTAACACCAGCATGGCGTAAAGGAAGTTGTGCTTTTGTTGAATCCAAATCGGCATTCCGAGAAAAGCCCTCAGGATGCTGTAATAATGTTGAGAGTGTTGCCTGCATATCGCCCGCATCACGGTATAATTGCTCCGCTAAAGGTGCGTGGCAGACCAGGCAAGCATTGCCCTCACCGTGCCCCATACCAGGAAATTGACCAACCAAACCTGCTGAATAAGCATGTGCATGCCGACTATCTCGCCAGGCATTGAATTGCTCCTGATGACACTGTGCACAGGCCTCTGGCCGCATATTGTTTTCAAGATCTAAGCCTTCATGGCTGCGAATACCATCTTTTGTTGCCTGTGGAAAATCCCAATAGTTTGATGGCAATTTATTTTGTGTCGCAGCACCAACAAGGCTTGCGCCTATCAAAATAAAAACAGCTGACATCCACCATGTTTTTTTCATATATGCCTCATAAAAAAGGGTGGTCGGTATATTGCTACCAACCACCCTCAATGTTCACTGTTTAATCGAAATTTGCAGAATTTAGATTACAATCTACTTTTTGTGTTCGTGCAAATACTTCATGCGAAATGCCCGATAATAAGCTGCCATTGCGGTCAATTCTTTCGAGTTTTTATCCAGTTGCTTGCCTTTCATTGGATTAAGTAAGCAATAATTAATCATTTGATCCAGGGTCACAACATCACCCACCATTTTGACGTAGTGTGGAAAATTCTGACGCTTTTCAAGGTTCAAAGATTCATAACCATCATGGCATGATAGGCATGCGACACCCGCTGTACCCATGCCTTCATCATCACGCCACATCTTCTTGCCCAAGTCCACAGCCTCTTGGAAAGAATTAAACGCATGTGGACGAATGGGCGTGTTTGCATTGGCAGAGCAAGGATTCATGGAGCAAGGGTTACACGGGTTTGCCATTTTTTTCATGCTGCAAGGATTACACGGGTTTGCCATCTTCTTCATGCTGCAAGGATTACACGGGTTTGCCATCTTCTTCATGCTGCAAGGGTTACACGGGTTTGCCATCTTCTTCATGCTGCAAGGGTTATGGTTGGCTGCGCAGGGGTTGCATGGGTTTGCCGCTTCTGCAAGACCTTGCATTGCGAATACGGCCAAAAATGAAAAAATAATTGTTAAATAACGCATATAAGACCGCCTATCACATTGCTCCGTGCTTCATGGCGCACGGATTGCATGGGTTCATTTTTTTCATGGCGCATGGGTTATGCTTTTTCATATGTTTCATGGCGCATGGGTTATGCTTTTTCATATGTTTCATGGCGCACGGATTGCACGGGTTCATTTTTTTCATAGCGCATGGGTTATGCTTTTTCATATGTTTCATGGCGCATGGGTTATGCTTTTTCATATGTTTCATGGCACATGGGTTATGCTTTTTCATATGTTTCATGGCGCACGGATTGCACGGGTTCATTTTTTTCATGGCGCATGGGTTATGCTTTTTCATATGCTTCATGGCGCACGGATTGCACGGGTTCATTTTTTTCATAGCGCATGGGTTATGCTCTTTCATTTGCTTCATGGCGCATGGGTTGCATGGATTTTGACCTGCAATGGCAGGCGAAGCGCCCACCCCTATCAGCAAGAATAAAGTTGCTGCGATTCCTAAAATGTTTTTCATATAATGCCTCCAAAAGGTTACCACAGCGACTTATCTGCACTGCATGGAGCGTAGGTCGCAAGCCATTGTGCATTATTACAAATAATCGACAGGAACATTATTCGCAACTATTCAGCTCACTTACAAGATACTCCACCAAACCATAAAAACGCATCCTCGAATGCCCGTGTGCGTTCACACAGATAAAACTTTTGCACCCCATGATATAAATTCAGGAGCTTTTACTGATTGGTAAATACAATTAATTTCTCTAGCGTTTGTGTTACACTACCGTTATCAATGGCTTCTGAAGCCATGCAAAGTCCTGCTGCAATGCCATCCACTTGACCTGCAACCCATAGTGCGGCAGCAGTATTCAACAAAACAATATCCCGACCCGCACCTTGGCTCCCTGCAAAAATATGGCGAAGAATTGCAGCATTGGTCACAGCATCATCGCCTTCAAGCGCTTTAGGCGTGCTAAAGGGCATACCGAATGCCCCAGGGTCAATTTCAAAAGGCATGGGTGGGCGACCTTGCTCAACCCACAAAGCATCAGTAATTTCGGTGGTGGTGATTTCATCCAGACCATCACGACCATGTACAACCAAGGCACGCTTGATACCCAATGATTGTAGTGCCCCAGCCACCAATGGCATCTTCTCTTTGCTAAATACACCAAGAATTTGATAGTCGGCAGAAGCAGGGTTGGTGAGTGGGCCAAGTAGATTGAAAATAGTACGAACACCCATTTCTTTGCGTGTGGGCCCAGCATATTTCATGGCAGGATGATGGTTGGGGGCGAATAAAAATCCGATACCAACGTCATCAATGCATTGTGCGACCTGTTCAGGCGTAATATTCAGGTTTACGCCCAAGGCTTCAAGGACATCGGCGGCACCAGATTTGGAAGACATAGCGCGGTTGCCATGTTTGGCAACAGGCACACCACAGGCAGCAGTTACCAGTGCAACGGCGGTGGAAATGTTAAATGTTTTTGCGCCATCACCGCCTGTGCCACAGGTATCCAGCAAACCAGTAGATTTTGGGTGAATATGGGTTGCTGCGGCACGCATGGCCTTGGCTGCGCCTGAAACGATTTCAATGCTTTCACCACGAATAGAGATGCCCATCAAAATGGCGGCAATTTGTGCGGATGAGACTTCGCCTTTCATGATGGCTGTGAAAATAGCTTCACTTATTTGCTGGCTTAATGCGTCACCAGATTGTAGTTGTGCAATGGTGGATTGAATGAAGTGATTCATGCCGATACCTCAAGGAAATTCTTTAACATCTGATGTCCATGCTCGGTCAGAATAGATTCAGGGTGAAATTGAACGCCAAAGGTGGGGTGCTCTTTGTGGCGTAGCCCCATCAACTCCCCTTCTGCTGTCCAAGCTGTACGTATTAAACAATCAGGTAAGGGCTCATCAACAATGAGTGAGTGGTAACGTGTGGCAATGAAGGGTGTCGGCAGTCCTGCAAAGATGCCTTGCTGATCATGTTCAATGGGGCTGGTTTTTCCATGCATCAAACGCGGTGCGCGAATCACCGAACCACCAAATACCTGCGCCATGGCTTGATGCCCTAAGCACACACCAAAAATGGGCAAATGGCCTGAAAAATGCCGAATAACATCCATTGAGATGCCTGCCTCATCGGGGGTGCAAGGCCCTGGTGAAATCAAAATTCGTTGGGGTGCAAGCGCATGGATGGCATCAATGCTGATTTTATCATTGCGGTAAATGATAGGCTTTTCACCCAACTCCCCCAAATATTGCACCAAATTGAATGTGAATGAGTCGTAGTTATCAATCACTAAAATACTCATGATGTTTTTCCTTTGATTGACTTCTGTGTTTGAGATTCATGGGTCTGGGACTGTGCCAAGGCAACAGAGCGGAACATGGCGGTGGCTTTGTTGACGCACTCCTGATGTTCGTTGGCAGGTACAGAGTCAGCCACAATTCCCGCGCCAGCTTGCACATAAATGATATGATCTTGAATCACAGCGGTACGAATGATAATGGCTGTATCCATATCTTCGCCACCAAAAGATATGTGCCCAATGCAGCCACCATAAGGCCCGCGTGGCTCATTTTCTTGCTCATGGATAATTTGCATCGCACGAATTTTTGGCGCGCCAGATAGCGTGCCTGCAGGAAAAGTCGCTGCCAGTAAATCCAATGCATCAATGTCATCACGCAATACTCCTTCAACCTCTGAGACAATATGCATCACATGGGAATAACGCTCAATGCCCATGGATTCTGAAACATGCACGGAACCAAACTCACAAACGCGACCCAAATCATTGCGACCCAAGTCCATCAGCATAATATGCTCGGCGACTTCTTTGTGATCAGCGAGCAACTCTTGCGCCAATGCCATATCCTCTGCGCTTGTGGCACCACGTGGGCGCGTGCCTGCAATCGGTCTAACAATGGCTTTTTTGCCTTCCTTTTTCACCAAGGTTTCTGGTGAAGAGCCAATGAGGATGGTGTCATCGACATGCAGATAAAAAAGGTAAGGTGAAGGGTTGATGTGGCGAACGGCACGGTAAATGCTCAAGGGATCACATGTTAATGGTGCAGAAAAACGTTGTGATAAAACCACTTGGAAAATATCGCCTGCCAAAATATATTCTTTGGCCTCTTCAACCATTGCCTCATAAGCAGCTTGAGGCATATGCGCGGTAGGCTCGGCGGCTTGATTGGTATCAACATCCAGACGCATGGCTTCAGGGAGAGGGGCTTGGGCAATGCTTGTTTCCATGTTATCAAGCAGTACCTCAGCGATTTTGCAATCATCGCCAATCACACATAAATGCATCACACCACGCAAACTATCCATGATAACAAAGCGATCAATCATCATGTAAGCTGCGGTATTGGCATTGGGTGCATTGCCATTGGGCGCGTTGGATTTTAAGCCTGCTTCAAAACGGTACACCATATCATAAGCAAAATAGCCAACGGCACCGCCAGCGAAAGGCAAGTCATCAGCATCCTCTGGCACAGGCTGAGCAATGATTTCATGGCGCAACCATGCTTGAATATCGCGATCACATATTTCATGGGACCCATCACGATAGCGAATATGTACTTGTGCCTCTTTTTCAACAGCAACAGCTGCTGGCGTGAAGCCAAGAATGCTATAGCGCCCCCAGTGCTCACCACCTTCAGCACTTTCAAACAAAAAGCATTCCTGCTCACCACGCAGGCAAGCAAATAGCTGAACAGGGGTGTTGCAGTCAGCGGATAGGGTTCGACGAAATAATTTCACAATTCCTCTTTGGATGATTTGGGTTATATGGTTGACAGTATGCAGGACACATGGCTAAATTCGCGCCGCTTGCATGGCTTACTTCTGGAAATATAGACTCAAGCATTGGGGCCATAGCTCAGCTGGGAGAGCGCTACGCTGGCAGCGTAGAGGTCGACGGTTCGATCCCGTCTGGCTCCACCATTTTCCTTAAATTCTTTATTAATCAAGTGCTTATGCTTTTTAGGCTCGCTACTCTTACCGACTTGTACATTTAACCTGTACAAAGTCGCTAATGAGGTAGCTGAAAAATGCGCGTTTCTTGTACTTAATATCTTCATCGTAGCGAACATTATATTTTTTATTAGCGACGGGCTATACCTGATGGATTGTGAAAGGTTTTTGCTGGCAAGCGTGAGATCAAACAATCACTAACCCGCATTATTCATAAATATTGTCGCCGTAATTTACGGCAATTTATGAGATTGTTCAGCACGAGCATGAAGAGCAACAAGAACAGGTGGATGAAATAGAATTATAGTGGAATAACCCATCTTTTAGATGAGTTCGAGCTTCATACTGTGGAATTATTTGCTACAGTGGTGCGGTAAGGATTTTGGGAGGGGTAATGTCCGAAGAGGAAAAGCGGGTGCTACAACAACAGCTCTGGAATATCGCCAACACATTGCGTGGCAAGATGAATGCTGATGAGTTTCGTGATTACATTCTGGGCTTTATTTTCTACAAATACCTATCCGAGAAGCTTCATATCTATGCCAATGAGTTATTGGCAGAAGATGGTTTGAACTATGCAGAACTGGATGAGACCCGTGCAGAGGGCAGCGAAATGGTGACGGCGATTGCTGAAGAAGCGGTTGCTGCTTTGGGTTACACGCTCAAGCCATCGGAATTATTCAGTAATGTTGCCAAGCGTGGCAATGCCAATGAAGAAGGCTCATCCACCTTTATCCTTGGTGATTTGGCGACCATCCTTGGCAATATCGAAAAAAGTACCATGGGTACAGAAAGTGAAGATGATTTTGATGACCTGTTCTCCGACTTAGACCTTACATCCAACAAACTGGGCAAGACTGAAGCTCAGAAAAATGAACTCATTGCCAAAGTGTTGGCACACTTGGATAAGATTAACTTCAACCTTGCCGACAGTTCGACGGAAAACAAGAAGGCGGATGTGCTGGGTGATGCCTATGAATATCTGATTGGGCAGTTTGCGAGTGGCGCAGGCAAAAAAGCAGGTGAGTTTTATACCCCGCAAACCGTTTCAACCATTCTTGCGAAGCTTGTGGTGCGCGATGCTGGCAAAGCAAAAGGCTATCTGAAATCAGTTTATGACCCAGCCTGTGGTTCGGGTTCGTTATTGCTTCGTGTGGCCAAAGAAGTGAAAGAGGTTGCTCATTTTTATGGGCAAGAGTTAAACCGCACCACCTACAATTTGGCACGCATGAACATGATACTCCATGATGTGAACTACAAGCAGTTCGATATTCGCCAGGAAGATACACTGGAGCATCCGCAACATGATTTAGACCAACGCTTTGAAGCGATTGTGGCTAATCCACCGTTTTCAGCCCATTGGAGTGCCAACCCGCTACACATGAGCGATGACCGTTTTTCACAATACGGAAAGCTGGCACCTAGAACCAAGGCCGATTTGGCTTTTGTTCAGCACATGGTTCACCACTTGGCAGACAATGGCACACTGGCAGTAGTCATGCCGCATGGTGTG
>JAUZQT010000154.1 GCA_030950825.1 Mariprofundaceae bacterium
TTGCAGGATTAGCATTCGACAGCTTGTTTTGTGGTGAGTCATTGAGCTTGCTTATCCCCCTATGAATTTTGCCTACCCATTTAGAATTTGAAAGAGCCACAAATGTTTACCCCCCCCCGCTCCGTAGTGTGAATGTTGAAAAAATGAAATTCCTGAATTTAAGTCATAAGTACTGTTTCAAACAGCTACTTCATCTGCCTTGACTCGCAATAATTTGACCCATATCACACACAGTTTATGCTTTGCGACATGCAAGCATCAAACCTCACTCCTCTTTCTATCACACGCCATGTCATTCAAATTATTTGGCAAACAACATTAGCAAAACATGACACTAAGATTTCAGGACTACTGGGTAGCCAGCGAAACAACGATATTGATAAGGGCGTACACAAACCACTATGGCAGGCGCTACAAACTGCTGACACGCCGCTACCAGTCGATCAAAAACAAATCCATGCGCTTAAAGTTATCGCTCAAACATGGAAAAGTGACCACACCACGCTAGCGGGCGTTTATCAATGTGAGCAACCCAATGCAATGAGTATGCAAGCCACTGAAAAATTTTTGGCAGGCTATTTTCAGCAGCAACAAGGTATGGCATTCATTCACCTTTACGTCCGTTTTGATACCGATGGCATTCTAGAATCTGAGGCTTGGATACTAAAAGATGGCCTGGCCATTCAAGTGCCAATGCAATTGATAGAAGATAGACAGTCGACACGAAGCAGTTAGGCTCGCCCGATGCGTATTTGTCATATTGGTTTGAATCACAAAACGGCTCCAGTTGAACTTCGTGAACGACTTGCAGTACAAGAAAAAGATATTGCAAGTATTCTACAGGCTCAGGTTGCACTTCCTGCAATTCGAGAAGCCGCTTTATTATCCACATGCAACCGTGTTGAAATGACGGTCGTCACCCATGACCCAGATGCTGCCATTGCCTTGGTGCATGAGTGGTTTGCCAACACATCCAACATGGACTTAGAACAGGTATGTCCACACCTTTATGCCTATACGACCGATCATGCTGTACGCCATTTGTACGCAGTAGCATCAGGTCTGGATTCCTTGGTTTTGGGAGAGCCACAAATTTTTGGGCAAGTTAAAGCATCCTATGAGTATGCCTTGGCTGCGGGTACAGCTGGCCATATTTTGCACCGTTTGTATCAATCGACCTTTTCGGCAGCCAAGCGGGCGCGTAGTGAAACCGCCATTGGCAAACAATCCGTCAATATTTCATCATGCGCAGTTGAGCTTGCCAAACGCATTTTTGATGATCTTACGGGAAAAACGGTGTTATTAATTGGTGCGGGTGAAATGGCAGAATTGGCCGCTCGCCATTTGCGCGGCAATGGCTGTAGTAATATTCTCGTTGCCAACCGAACGCTGGCGCGCGCCCAGAACCTTGCTATTGAATTTGAAGGGCATGCACTAACCCTTGAACAATTACCCGACTATTTGGATTCCGCCGATATTGTTATTTCCAGTACAGGCGCAAACACCTACGTTCTTTTGCCAGAAGTTATGCAACAAGCCATGGAAAAACGCGGCGGCAAACCCATGTTCCTCGTCGATATTGCCGTACCACGCGATATTGATCCACGCATTGGCGATATTGCAGGTGCTTATGTGTATGACATTGATGATCTGCAACAGGTTGTGCAGGGTAATCGTGCCAGTCGTGAAAAAGAATCTGAGCAAGCACGGGCGCTTTTGGCTGAAGAAGAGAAAACCTTTTTATTATGGCTAAAATCCCTTGAGTCCGTACCGCTTATCCGTGGAATTCAACAGAAAAGTGATGCTATACGACAAGATGAGCTACTTAAATCTCAACGTTATCTGAAAGATTTATCGCCTGAACAAAGCGCCGCCGTTGAACGCTTTAGCCGCACCTTGATGAAGCGCTTTATGCACCCAACTTTGCGCACCTTAAAGAGCCTACCTGATGATATTGAGGGTGATTTATTGATGGGGGCTGCGCGTAAATTATTTGATATTGAAATGAAGGCCGTACAAACAACGGGTGTCGAAACCAGCACAAACAAACAAAAATAGGAAATTGAATGAAAACACGTCTGGATGATATCCTACATAAGCATGAGGAAATCAGCATCATGCTTGCTGACCCTGAAGTTACTGCTGATCCCAAACGCTATACCGAACTATCACGGGAATTCTCAGAAATTGAACCTGTCGCTGAAAAAGCCGCCCAATATCTGGCATTGCAGGCGCAACTCGAAGATAATCAAGAGCTAATCAATGATGCTGATTGTGATGCTGAGCTCAAAGCCATGGCACAGGAAGAGATTTTGGATCTCAAGCAAGCCATGGAAGTCTGCAACGATGAGCTAATACTTCTTCTTTTACCCAAAGATCCGAATGATAACCGCGATATTATTTTAGAGGTTCGCGCAGGTACAGGTGGTGATGAGGCTGCACTATTTGCTGCAGATTTATTCCGCATGTACAGCCGTTATGCCGAAATAAAAGGCTTTAAAGTAGAAATCTTATCCAGCAACGGCACTGGTATTGGCGGCTACAAAGAAATTATAGCCCAAGTCACAGGTCAAGGCGTGTTTTCAACATTCAAATTTGAATCGGGGACCCATCGTGTACAGCGTATTCCCAGCACAGAGTCAGGCGGCAGAATCCATACATCGGCTTGTACTGTGGCGATTCTTCCAGAAGCCAAAGAGGTGGATATCAATATCCGTAGCGAAGATTTGCGCATTGATGTATACCGCGCCTCAGGTGCGGGCGGTCAGCATGTGAACAAAACCGAATCTGCAGTTCGTATCACCCATATCCCGAGTGGTACGGTCGTCACCTGCCAAGATCAAGCCAGCCAACACAAAAATAAAGCCCAAGCTATGAAGGTATTACAAGCACGTATTCTTGCCAAAGAACAAGAAGAAGCACACAACGAACGCGCCGAAGTACGCAAGGATATGGTGGGTTCAGGTGATCGTTCGGAGCGCATACGCACATACAATTATCCACAAGGTCGCATCACGGATCACCGCATCAATTTAACCCTCTACAAACTGGAACAAATTCTTGGTGGTGAATTAGAAACATTGATTGAGGCACTGCAAACCCACCACCAAGCGACCTTACTAACCGCACAACAAGGAAAATGACAGCCCAACAACAGCTGCGCCGCGCTATTAAAGAATTACAAACCGCAGGATGTGAAGCCCCACGGCTAGATGCCGAGTTATTATTAATGCATGTATGGGGTGTTAGCCGCACCCAGCTGATTACACAAGCCTATGAGAAACTACCCAGTACCGTCAGCCACGCTTTTCACTCAGTTATCTCCAAGCGTTGCAAACGTATTCCGATTGCTTATATCACAGAAACAAAAGAGTTCTGGTCACGAAACTTCAAGGTTAGCCCCGATGTTTTGATTCCACGCCCTGAAACCGAACACCTTATTGAAGAGCTACTCAAACTCTACCCGAACACAGAAGGCTGCTATCACTTTGCTGATATTGGCACAGGCTCTGGCTGCATTGCAGTCACCCTTGCTGCGGAATATCCCAATGCCACAATTATTGCGACGGACATCTGTGAAGCATCCTTACATATTGCCCAAAATAATGCACAAACACATCACGTCGCAAAGCGCATACAGTTCAGGTGTGGTCATTTATATCAAGCCTTTGATACCTCGATACCCAAGTTGGACGCGATTATTTCCAACCCTCCTTATGTCGCCCAACATGAAATGGCCGAGTTAGCAGATGAATTGCACCACGAACCTGTTCACGCACTGACCGATCAATCCAACGGCCTAAGTTTATTGCGTACACTTTTACAACAAGCCCCAAACCACCTAAAAAGATACGGTCATCTACTGCTAGAGACAGGTCTATGCGGCCTGCCTGAAACACCCAATGATATGCGTATACTCCACCCATACCATGATTTAGCAGGGCTACTTCGCGGTGGGATTTATCAATTCGTAAGTCAAAATAAGGGGTCCAAAATAAGGGGTCAGAGCCCTTTAGAGGGTCGGCCACGCCGTGATTGACCAATTTCCTTTCCTAATATACCCTCAATTTCCTCTCTAAACTTATCATTTCCAAGCGGTGTTCCAGTTTGCCACGATGCTCGAATCCCTGACAGCTCAGCATCATCAATATGCACTCGGAACAACGCCTGATAAGCCTGTTGCCGCTCCTCATCATTTGTGCCCAAGGAAGTATATAAATAATGCGGCTTAACCAAGACATCAACCTTGCCTTCTGCATTTGCAGCATAGCTCGACCAAGCATACTCCCTAGGATGCGAAACCATCGAAGCTCGCACTGGGTTAAGCTCTATATATCGGCTACACATTAAAAAGTACCCATCAGCATCAACCAAACTACTTTTATATCTTCCTTCCCAAAGTGTCCCTGTCCGCCCATAAGTATGGTTGATGTATGGCACATAATATCTGCCAAGATACTGCATCATTCGACTAACACCCATTTCATCTTCAGGTGTAAGCAACAGATGTACATGATTTGTCATCAGAACATATGCATGAATCACACAGCAGTACTTTTTAGCTGCGTCTTTTAACCACTTCAAGTACGCACGATAATCACTCTCATCAAAGAATATTGGGGCGCGGTTGTTCCCCCGCTGAACAACATGAACTGGTAGCCCTGCAATATAAAAACGACTTTTCCTCGGCATAAATCACCCCTCACCCAAAGCATAGCACCGCTTTTTCTTATTTAAAGGGCTCTGACCCCTTTGACCCCTTTTATACCCTTTTACAGAAACAAAAAAACCCTTGAAAATCGCAATGTTTTCAAGGGTTTAGTATTTGGTTGCGGGGGCTGGACTTGAACCAACGACCTTCGGGTTATGAGCCCGACGAGCTACCACTGCTCCACCCCGCGTCACTTGGTGGCGAACTATAGCGTTGCATTTTTATACGTCAATTTTTTTATTGTATGGCAAATAACAAGGTGTCGATAGCATCAGTGTCAATGCACACCGATCTAGTGGAAGTTGTTGTAATAATAGACTCTTTCTTAAGTGAACTCATTGCTCTGGAAATGGTTTCACGGCTGGTTGAAAGCTGGTCTGCAATGAGTTGATGGGTAGGCAAACGAACAATGCATTGGCTGGCGCTTTTTTCCTTTCCAAATCTCTCGCAATAATCTTGTAAATAACTGTATAGACGATGTGGAACATCCATGGTGCTTATGCGTTCGAGAATTAAGCTGGTTCGACGCAAGCGAGAAACAACCTCGCAAAGTAATTTAAGCGAAAGTGCGGGCTGTTTGAGTAGCAGCCTCTCAAAATCGCGGCTACGGATTTGGGCAATTTTTACTGATTCAAGAGTAGTAACAGTTGCTGAGCGTGGTTGTTTGTCCAAAAGAGACATTTCACCGAAAAAAGAACCTTCTTCAAGCAACGATAAAATTAACTCGCGACCATCCGGTGCATAATAAGAAATTTTAACCGAACCGCAAAGAAGAATAAACATAGCATTTCCAGCATCCCCTTCTTGGACAATGATATTGTTCTTTCGTACATTATGAATGGTTGTAATAGCAATAACTGCATCAATTTCATCATTATTCAACCCACTAAATAGTGGAACTTTTTTAAAAATTTCCTGCATGTACTACTCCGTTATGCCCTGAATGAGCTGTACAGGCCATGTGATAATCAGCGCGGATGGTAAGTGTTCTTGGATGATCGGTAAGGCATGCTGAATTTTTTCATTTCTATCAATAACTTCAATGATTAGTGGGAGCCCAGATGCCAATTCAATAAATGAGCTGCTATGCACACCATGCTTGCCAAGCCCCTCAACCCCTCGCAACACGGATACTCCCAGTAAACCCGCCTTTTGGCATAGGCCAAGAATAGCTTCTAGGGCAGGTGCACTTCCAATACTATCTGACTCAGAAAGATAAATACGAAGACAAATTCCTGTTTGCATGTTTCCCCCTCCCGAAGTTCTCCACGATGGGAATGTATCTGAATTTTCCGAAGCAAGCAATTATCATGTAACTGCCAGTTTTTGATCTATTGAGTTGGATTTTATTTCGGGTAATTGCAGTTGTTTATGTGGAGACTACCATATTAGCAAGCTTCCCCGCACCCAAAAGCCCTGCATCATCATGTAAAATTGATGGAAGCACCTCAATTTTCCCCTGGAGTGGGGGGATCAGGTTTTTATTCAATGATTCCATGATAGTAGGGTGTAATAATGACCAAGCACCAATGAACCCGCCGCTGATGCTTATCGTATGTATATCAAGCAGCTTAACCGCTTCAGCAATAGCCATGCCTAACTTATGCCCTGCATCTTCAATGACATCTTTGGCATGAGTGCCCTCAGATAGCGCTTCTTTGTAAATGTCTTTGCTGCAACGTTGTACACCTGAAAGCTTGAAATATTGGGCGCTTATGGCTGTTGCAGAAGCATAGGATTCAACACAACCAAGAGCACCACAGCCACAAAGGTTTGCATCGGCATCATGGCATACACGTAAATGCCCAAACTCCATTGCCATGCCGCTTTCGCCTGTGTAGGGAGTATTGTTTAGTATCAGCCCACCACCAACGCCTGTGCCAAGGGTAATATGCAATAGGTTTTGATGCCCTTGAGCGGCACCAAAGCTTTGTTCACCTACAGCTGCGCACAGTGCATCATTTTGCACAATCACAGCGATGTTCAATGTATTTGATAACCGTTCAGCAAGCTTGAATTGATGTAGTTTAGGCAAGTTGGGCGATGCCGACAAAATACCAGATTGGCCAATAAAAAAACCAGGAAACCCCATCCCAATAGCCTTGAGCGCAGGCTCTTGCTGAAGAAGTGGGCGAAAGAAATCAGCAAGAATATCAATAACATCAGACTCTGAAGTATGCGGACTACTCAATAAGGCTTGCTGGCGTCGTTCATGAGAAAGCTTGCCGTTGCTATCCATGATGGCAGCCCGAATATTGGTGCCACCAATATCAGCGGCTAAAATAAGTGACGTCATGTGTTTCATAGTTGTTTGTAAAGTGTTGCATAGCTATGGGCAGAAGCTGCCCAAGATGAATCGCGTTTGAGCGCATTGCTACGAATGATCGACCATTTGCGAGCTTGTTGGTAAATTGTAATGGCTTTTTCCAAGCCTGCATCAAAGGCCTCAGGCGTTGTTTCTGAAAAGTGAAAGCCAGTTGCCCCTTTTTCTGGATAATTGACAATGGTATCACTGAGTCCGCCTGTCGCCCGTGCAACAGGGACGTTACCGTAGCGCATGGCCATTAACTGACCCAAACCACAAGGCTCAAAGCGTGAAGGCATGAGGAAAATATCACCACCTGCATAAATTTTATGCGCCAATGCTTCACTAAACCCGCAGTGAAAATACATTTGTGTCGGGTGGGCTTTGGCAAACGCACTTAAAAGACGCTCATTGTGAGGCTCGCCAGACCCAAGAACGACCAGCTGATAGCCACGCATGAGCCATTTTTCAATATTGGCAAGAAGCAAGTCAATGCCCTTTTGATCAGCAAGACGAGAGACGAGGGTCAACAAAGGCGTTTTAGCGGATATTTCCAACTTGCAAAGCTCTTGTAGGGCCGCTTTGCATTTCTTTTTCCCTGCGATTCTGCCAAAAGCATAATTGGCGGGGATATGAGTATCGGTGGCAGGATCCAGTGCATCCATATCAATGCCATTGACAATACCCGTCAATTTATCGGCATGGTGTTGTAAAAAACCTTCCAGCGCACAGCCGTATTCTGACGTTAAAATTTCTTTGGCATACGTTGGGCTAACGGTTGTAATGGTGTCAGACATGTGAATGCCTGCTTTCATGCAATTGATTTGATGATGAAACTCAAAGCTTTGAGGATTGAAATGGTGGCTTGGAATGCCCAAACGGCTGATCCATTCTGACGGAAAAATGCCTTGATAAGCAAGGTTGTGTATGGTGAAAACTGTTTTGGCATGGGCAATATTAGGATGATGCTGGTACTGTGTTTTAAGTAGCAATGGAACCATGCCAGTTTGCCAGTCATGGCAATGAATAATATTGATCTTGCTCCCTAAAAGTGCTGCTGCTTCCAGTGCTACACGATCAAATAGAACATAACGGAGTAGGTTGTCTTCATAAGCACCGCCAGAAGAACCGTAAATAGCATCCCTTGCATATAAATCATCTTGCTCAACCAGTAAATAATCCAAGCCGTTTACATGTGTTTTATGTAATGGACAATGACGCTGGATGCCATCTGTCCACATTTCAATAATATGCTCAGTAGGGTTAATTTGAGCACCCGAATTCTCAATGATCAAACGATAAAAGGGCATGATAACAGTGACATGATGTCCTAATTGACGCAAAGCTTGAGGCAGTGCCCCAGTCACATCAGCAAGCCCGCCTGTTTTGGCAAGAGGTGCTGCTTCGGATGCAATAAAAATAATATGAAGTTTGTCCATGATTTCCCCTTCCCTATTTCACTATATTCATGCAACGATACAGCTTATTGGTCATTTATTCGATATCTATTTTGTAGGATCTAGGAGGCTGTGTATGGAAAAGGATTGAGCGGCACTCCCGACAAAAAAACGTTGCTGAAAGGTTCTTCGCAATCATCACAACGATTTATGAGTTATTCAGGTTAGTAGGTTTGTTTTTTAAGCGCGCTTCAAGTTTACTACTTTTAACCCACCGACGCGCTAGCATGACGCGTTTACCATCGCGCTCTTCTTCGCATACTGGGCAGGTAAGGTAACTTAAGTATAGCTCCTTTGGCATGCGCCCATCATCCAGTAATTCGGATTGAATTTTACGAACTTCGCCACGCATGTCAGTCACATCGCCATGGAAAAGTTGGATGCGTAGATGAAATGGTATTGGCACTGTCATAAGGTTGCGCGCAGGAGAGCTTTTCTCCACCAACGGACAAAGTATTTGACCGCGCAGCGCCCCCGTTTTGGTTAAGTTAAATCCAGGCCATGTTTCATGCAATTCAAGTCGTTCAATATCGTTTTTTTGTTTGAGAAGATAAGCCTCATAAGCAATCGGCATATGTATAAACATGGGAATTTTCAGCACATGCATCAGTGTCCCACCCAAGTCAATATCACCATCTTTCCAATCGGGATATGTTGAAGGGCAGCCACACGCTAAACGCACATTATTCTGATTGCTTGGCATGGGTGATGACTACTTTTTGTAAATGCCCTTTAGGGATAAAAGTACATTGGCCAAATATACCCAGAAACCGATCGCAAGACCTGTTGCTGCAATAGAAATAACAGGGCCATAAAAGCGATGGATAGCAGGAATAGCTTCGGGATCGGTGAGCCATAGATGACCTTCCCAGATGCCAAAAATCATCAAGGATGTGTAAAATGCAGTGACACCCAAGGCTGTCCACCAGAACGAATGCTCAGCCATGCGTAGGGAATAAAGGCGCTTGCCAGTAATTTTTGGAATCAGGTAATAAGTGATTGCCATGCCTAGAATGGTAACGCCACCGACCAAGTTAATATGGGCGTGTGCCAACGGATCAATCATGTGCCCCGGCCCACCATAGGGACTGCCAATGGAATCAAGCCAAGCTCGGACACTGGGAATAACTTGTAATACACCGTGTACTGTACCAATGAAGAATGATAACACGGATGCAATAAGAAACTTAGCCAGATAACGGTTTTCACGAAGGGTTGGCTTATAAATTTCAGGTGTTTGTTCGGAGGTATGTTCAGACATGGCCGAAGCGTAGCGTTTTTGTGGTAAGGCGCAAACAAAGATAACGAATAAGGATAAATTCAGTTAGTGTTTGCGCATGGCTACGAGCGTATTATTGGTTTTGATTAGTTTTGTTCTATTGGCAGCAGCATGGCACTGGCGCAGGTTCCAGCGCTTTCACATTGCTGCAATGTCTTTTTTGGTCGCCTTTGATGTTTTTTTTCCCGTTTATTTGTATTTAACCCATGATTGGTGGAAACGGTTAATTGTTGATGGTGATATTTTTTCTTTTTTACTGTGGTGCCACTTAATTTTGGTCATGGTGTTGTATGCTTTATATGCATTACAAATTATGGCAGGACGAGGCATGTTGCGAGAAACATCAGATTCTGAATACCAATACATGCAAGAAGAGCATCGGAAACAATTTTTGGGAATTATCGTGGCACGTTTGCTTGTACTGGCGACGGGTGCACTGCTGATTGTGCCAAAAGGAGTAAGTTAATGATGTCGAATAAGGCTCAGCAACAAGTGGATGATGATCTATGGATGAAGCATATGAGTAGATATGCTATCGCGATGGCTGTGGGCATAGCTTTGTTGATGTATATTTTTCCACAATTGCATGATGGCGCATCCAAGATGATGTTGGCATCAGCATTGCTTGGGGGTGGCTTGATTTTTGGTGGTGGTTTTGGTGTTGCTGTATCACTTTTTTTCCATTTATGGCATAAAGAAACGTAACGCTTGGGTAGAAACCTGCAGCGTAATACATTGAGATCGCTCAAGCGTTACGACTTTTTACCTGTAAGTATTTAGCTGATTATTGACCCTGTCCGAGACCCTTAGAAGGATATTTTTTAGAGCCAAGGAGGGGATTTTGTAAGCATGCTGAACAATTATGAAAAACTTAGGAACGGGAATTAAATAACATGTGCATTTGAAGCGCAGTGTTTTTGTTCAGCATGAAGGCGCAAAAAGACAAGCATGAATTGCGCAAGTTATTTAATTCCCGTTCCTTAATGTTCACAATCGCCAGTATGCACATGCCCGTGTTCCAGCTCTTCGGCTGTTGCTTCACGAATAGCGCGAACAGTGACATCAAAAAACAAAGTATGATCAGCCAATGGGTGGTTGCCATCAACCGTAACTTCCTCATCACTTATGGCAATAATATTGACAGTTTGAATGCCTTGATCCGTTTCTGCTTGGAAACTCATGCCTACTTCAATGTCCATATCACTTTCAAACATGTCGCGTGGTATCGCAGCAACCAGTTCTTCATTACGAACGCCGTAACCATCTTTAGGCTTAACTTCTGCTGTTAATGAATCACCAACCATTTTACCTTCCAACTCGCGTTCTAAACCAGGCACAATATTTTCAGCACCATGTAAATATGATAAAGGCTCTTGGCCTTCGGAGCTGTCGAGCACTTCTGCTTGTGAGTTTTTCAAGGTGTAATCAATCGTCACAACTTTGTGATGAGAAATTGTCATTATGTTCTCCTGCCAACGTACGTGGACTATTTCATACTGTAAATATTCATAAGATTAGCAATCAAGTGAAAATTATACAGGTATGCTGTTTATTTTTGGGGCTCTTTCAAATACCAAGTGCCTATCTGCGAACTATTTGTTGTCGTAACCTTTATAAAACATACCTGAACACTGCCTTCCTTTAGCCTGAAAAATTCATGAATCGTTGTGATGATTGCGGAGAAAGGGGCAAGCAAGGGCACGACAGCCTCCTATGTACTACCCAATTCTTCTGGTCTATAAGCCCAAGGTCTGAATTGGCATTGGATAAACCTATAAGCAGCGATGATTTCCA
>JAUZQT010000155.1 GCA_030950825.1 Mariprofundaceae bacterium
GTGCTTGTATTGAGGATCCATGATAAACACGCCTGTTTTATAATGGATTCCCAATACAGTTGGGTTGCTGAGCTTGTCGAAGCAGGAATGACGGTTTTCATGGGTTAGCAGGATACCTTATAAACATGCTGAATAGTTACCTCATTCCTTCCTATCCAGACCAAGCATCTCCCACAAAAAACAGAAATCAAACGGCATCTTTTGTCGCCCTTCCCTATTCTCAAAGTCTTTGAGCAGGGCGACTACAGCCCTCCTGCCATCATCTGTTTTGACTGCCTGACGTGCCGTGTTTCCGTTCAGCGCAGGCAATGGCTCATCCACCCAGTTGGCATAGTACTTTTGCTTGTAGTCATGAATAAGCTGCTGTGCAGCCTCAGGAGTGTCGCTGTCTGCTCTGGGTGGTGTTTTATCCCGGTTCTGCATCAAGGCCATGGGATCACTGATTTCTCGAGTTAGGTGAGAAACCGCATCTGCAGCCACGCAGGTAAACCAGGCCTTCTGCGTATCAGCAGCCGTAATGCTGCGCGTAAACAGTTCAAGTCGATCTTTTTTGTCGCTGATATTGATGGCGACCAGTGAGCGAACCGTCTCATTTTTCAGTGGTTGCATCCGATTCCACCCCTGCATCTTATCACCCTCCACATCTGACTCGGATGCCAGCCGCGCCGTTAGCGCGGCCCAGTCATTCACCCGATAGTGCTCGGTAATAAACATAATCGCCTCACCTGTGGCAGCATCAATTATGTTCGGCATAGGGAGCGGTGTTGCCAACAGCTTTAACCAATAGTTAGCAATAGCCAGCGCATACATTTCGTCTTTGTGTTCAATCAAGTTATCGCTTCGCATCCGTTTCAAGGTTGCCACCACTTTTTCCAACGAATCGCGAGGTATATCGAAGATCGCACCAGATAGTTCAAGGTGGTCGCCACAGTCTATGATACGCGCCGCCCACATGCCCCATTGATCTGCATATTGGGAACCTGAGCGCTCACGCACCCACACATCGGCGATATCCTCATTCATCAGATCATGCAGCAATACCCCCTCACCAGCATGAACTTCTCGAATCTCATAAAGGCGTAATGGCCTGTCTCTCAACTGTTGCAGATATTGCCGTTGACCCGATGTCATCAATGCGCCGCCAACGCCAAGCACTATATCCATAACGAACTGTTCTTTACCATTATGCCGAAGGCGACCATCTGCCAGCAGGCAATCAAACATATTGCTTTTAAGCATCTGCTGCATTTCAGGTTCTGTTTTTTGAATTTCCTCATATTCTGCTGCTGATAAATCGCCCAACCAGACTTCATCAATCCATCTTTTCACCGCATGCTGATGCTTCCGGTTCAACCAATCCAGCGCCCGCATTACTGCTCCATCGCTTGAAGCATCCGCAGCCTTATGTTGGGTAATACGCTCTTTTTTCAAACAGCACTGCTTATATTTCCTGCCCGACCCGCAGGGACAGGGATCATTGCGTCCGACTTTACTCATCGTTGGCCTCTTGGTTTTTCTTATTCATACAAAGATAATAATCTTAAAGTTATGCCCTTTTCTGTCATCAATAAACTAAGGAACGGGAATTAAATAACTTGCGCAATTCATGCTTGTCTTTTTGCCCAGCATGGGCGTTGCAAAAAAAGCTTACATAGCAGGCTATGCTTCGCGTTTTGCGCCTTCATGCTGAACAAAAACACTGCGCTTCAAATGCACATGTTATTTAATTCCCGTTCCTAAATGTTATCATCGGCCTTTAAAGCCCTACGAATACCACTTCCCAAACTTCTGTATGGAAGACTTTTGGTCGCAAAAGACGGCTGGAACAGGCAAGTGAAAGTATAAACTACTTTTTATGACTGGTAAAGGATGCCCAAACCAGAGTCATTTATTGGTAGAATAGATGATTAATTTTCCCGCAACCCTTATTGATCACTTCACAATATTTGCCCAATAAAAACCATCATGACTATCTGAAGGAAAGATCCTTTGCGATGTTGTAATGTGCAAGTGATCCCCATGCTGCTCGTTTTCCTGCGGATGAATGGAGCAAACAGCATAAAGCAAATGGGCATTGGGCTTTAATTGCTGGATGCAGGCATGCAATATTCTCTGCTGAGTTTGTGCCAAAGCATCCACTGCCGCCTGATCATGCAAGAATTTTGCATCAGGATGCCGCCTTAACACCCCAGATGCCGAACAGGGTGCATCCAAGAATATGCCATCGGCACTGGCTGATAAAAGCGGTAAATATAGCGCATCCGCTTGTAAGATGCTGACGTTCGCACACTTCAAACGTGATATATTTTGCTTCAAGCGTGGTATGCGTTTGGCATTCAGTTCAATCGCAATGATATGAGCCTCTGGAAAACGATGTGAGAGTAAGGCTGTTTTTCCACCTGGTGCCGCGCATACATCCAAAATAACGCCATCATTGGGTGCATCCAATGCCAATACAGCCATTTGTGCGGCCTGATCCATCACTGTAAACGCACCCAACTCAAATCCAGGCAACGATGTTACCGCCGTTCCAGAAGGCAGTAACACGGCATACGGCGAGTGCTCACCTAGCCATGCTTCGATGCCCATCGCATGCACTGTTACCAGCCATTGATCACGGCTTACAAACACAGCCACGCATAAGTGTGGTGGTCGTTGTAAAACTGGAGCAAAGCCTTGCACACTTTCCTGAGAAAAAGCATCCCGCCAAGACGCATACAACCATTTCGGCAACTCAGCTCGTTGGTGAGGTTTTAATTTCTTAGGTGCTTCACTGGCCGATACCTTACGCAAGACCGCATTCACCATGCCAGCTGCTTTGGGCTGAAAGACCTTGATAGCCTCCACACATTCCGATACTGCGGCATGGCTTGGCACACGCATATGTCGCAATTGATAGCTTCCAATCAATAGGCTCATGCGCGCCTCGGCATCGGGTTTTTGTTTTAAAAAGCGTGAAAAATCCGCCTCTAAAGAATAAAAACGCCTTAATACACCCAACACCAACTCGTGCAAAAGGCCACGATCACGCGCATCCAACCCGCCACCCAGCTTATCCAGTACCATATCGGCTTTCTGTTGTTTTTCTAATACGCGCTGCAAGGCCTGCACCGCCAATATACGCACCGAAGCTGATTGTCTATTCAATGCCAAACCATCCCATTCCTAAGTCAGTAACTGATGAAATAAGGTGTGAACTTTTTGCATCGTTTGTTGTAAAATTTGAGGGCTTGGCATGGATGTATGACGGCGCATCGTCTCCCATTCAGGCGCTTGATCATCGCTGCTTAACTGACCAATTGATTGCCACAACTCCACACGCAAAGTATTTTCCATTTGTCTGTATGTGATGTAAGTCTGAGCCAAAAATACTGATGCATCATGCCATATCTTTGGTACATTGTCAGGCAGCATCAACAAGCTCTGAACGGTAGAGTAGCATCCAGCTTTTTGCGTGGCAAAGGCCAAACATGCAAATTGTGCCAAAAACTCAATATCCACCAAGCCACCCGCATCATGTTTCAAGTTAAGCTGTAGCTCGTGTTTGTTGGATAAGTGCTCCAGCATTTTCTGGCGCATTTCAAACACCTCTGCCGCAAGCTTTTTGACATCACGCGGCATCTTCAATACCGCTTGCACAACAGCCCTCACGTCAGCCCTCACCGCTTCGCCACCAGTGACAGCTCGCGCCCGACACAATGCCTGATGCTCCCATGTTTGGGCTTCATGCGATTGATAGTCTTCAAAGCCATGTAAGCTTGTCACCAGTACGCCGCTATTGCCCGAAGGACGCAAGCGAGCATCAAACGCATAATCAGCCCCAAAGGGTGGCTTGCCTGTCAGTTGGCGAATCATTCGCCGCCCCAAACGCTGCGCCCATTCTCTTGTCGATCGTCCATGTATTTGAATATGAGGATCGCCAGCGAGGATAAATACCATATCCAAATCCGATACCAGCCCCATCTCACGGCTACCATGCTTGCCCAACGCCAAAGCAACCAGCGGAAAATCTTGGGGCAATTTTAATTGATGGAGACATGATCGCAAACATGCCCGTACAGCAGCATCAGCCACATCGGCCAACCAAGCACCCATCGCCATCGACTCTACTGCATGGGCATCAACAGCCAAGGCACACTGGACGCGCGCGTAATCAATACAGCGCCCAAGCTCGGCCAAAAAGGCATCTTCATCTTCAGCACCCGTTAATTGAGCAATATCGGCGCATACACGCTGAACTTCAACTTCTCCACGCTCGTTCGCCAAGGGCCATTCAAGCCATGATGGATTTTTTACAATATGTTCAGCCAAATAACGACTGGCCGATAATACACCGATAAACCAATGTAGCGCACCAGGGTGCGTGGCCAATAAATCAACCCATGTTGCCCTACCTGCAATGGTATGCAAAAGATCGGCAAAAGCACGCACTGCTTGTAGCCCATTGGCATCATCCAACCAACACGGCATGGCCACATCCAAAATAATCTCAAGCTGTTGACGACTACGCTCGGGCAATAGCCCACGCAATAACTGCGCATCAATTTGTTGTAATGCTTGTTGCATGGCATGACGATCCGCGTCATTCAGCTTGTCAGTATCATTCAATGAACCCTTTACCAGCCATGTTTTTTGATGGGTCTCCTGCTGAGAAACAGGCAAAACACGCTCGGAGAAAATAGCAGCAACGTCATTGCTTTGTTGCTGCATGCATGCAGTGGCATCTTCCATACCCAAGGCCTGGGAGAGATAATCCTCGTAATCCGCAGGCAATATATGCGTCTGCTCACCGTTTCGCGCTTGAATAGCATGCTCAATACGCCGCCAAAAACAGTATGCGTCAAATAGCTTTTTTGCTTCATCTGCTTCCATAAAGCCTTTTTTCTGCAAGACATCCAATGCCGCTTTTCCCTCATACTGCCTCAAAGAATCGTCGCGACCACCATGCAATAACTGCATGGATTGTATAATGAATTCAATTTCACGAATGCCGCCACGACCACGTTTCACATCAAAACCCGCAGCAATCACCGCACTTCCAGCCTGTAAATCAATACGCCGCTTCATATCAGCAAGTGCCGCTACACTGCTATAATCAAGATAACGCCGATAAACAAAGGGCGCTACACCTTTCAAAAATGCTTTGCCCAAGGCCATATCTCCAGCCACAGGCCGCGCTTTAATCAACATTGCCCGTTCCCATGTTTGCGCATACTCCAAGTAATGCGACAAGGTCGCATCCAGATTCAGACAAATCGCCGCACCATCACCGCCTGGTCGCAAACGCATATCAACAGGCCAAACCATGCCATACTCTGTATATTCAGCCATCAAGCGAATCAGCATACGTGCTAGGTGATTATAATATTCCTTGGCGGGAATGCTTTTCCTTCCACCCTCAGTATGACCATGCCCTTGCCATATAAAAAGCGGATCAACATCCGAGCCTAAATTGAGTTCGCCACCACCCAACTTTCCCAAACCAATCACGCAAAATGATCCGCCGTTCAAGCGACCAAAACGCGGTGCAATCAAATCTTTCGCCATTGTCACTGCCTGCTGCAATAGCCCTTCAGCGACATAGGTAATGGATTGGTACGAAGCTTCAATATCCCCATGAACACCCTGCTCCCACCAGATAATGTGACGCATAGCACGCTGTTTAAGAGAGCGTAAATGTGTCATGCATGCATTAATATCCGCGCTATCAAGATGTGGCTGCCACTGTGCACTGGCATCAGGTAAAAGCGCATATTCTTTATCTTGAAAGACTTGCTGCCAATCATGCTTATCGGCTGTTCGCATAAGGCTCTTAAACAACGGCGATATATCCAATAAGCGCTGGGCATCAGATTGTAGGGGAGCGGCAATATTCTCAAAAAAAGTATTATTCATTCACGGTGCCTTAGAAATTACATTGAACCTAGATCCTGCAAGTGTTTGTGCGTGCAGAGTGTAAGATATTGGTTTACATGGCGTATTGAAAAAACACGTAGTCACCTTATTGGTAATGAGTGTTTTTTCAATAGTCCAAGTGAATCAAGAGGTTGCGCTATGTATGAGTAAACACTTGCAGGATCTAGGT
>JAUZQT010000156.1 GCA_030950825.1 Mariprofundaceae bacterium
ACAACGTCTTTATTGCTCAAGGGGTTATAAACCCCTTCTTTTCTAAGATTGCGATAAGCTTGTGCATCCAGTATCTGACAGGGTAAATTGAACTTTTCCTTCATCTCCTGCGCCCACTGTCTCCGAAGCGATGCAGGACACACGATTAACAGTTTCCGCCGACGCTCAGCCCAGTATTGAGATAACACCAACCCTGCTTCAATAGTTTTACCCAGACCGACTTCATCAGCCAATACCACGCCCTGGCTTAAAGGGTTATTCAAAACAAATAAAGCGGCATTTATCTGGTGAGGGTTTAGGTCAACGCTGGCATCAAACAGAGATTGTGAAAGACGATCCACGCCATCATTACCATGCTGGATGGTTAGTTCATGAGCAAAATATTTTGCTTGAAAGTCTGTGATTTCCAGCATTACTTATCCCTTACTTAACACGGTTTAAACCCAATACTTCCACATACTCCGAAACAGGCATTTGCATCATGTTCACGATCAATTATGCCTTTGCATAAAGCGATCACCACCGCCGATAATTTCGGATTACGCTGGAGGGGTTCCTGTATGTCTAAATCATTCATTGGGGGCATTTTCTTTTGCCATTTCCTTAACAGCTTCAGACAAAAAAGATACTGTATAAGCAACAAAAATTTCTTTGATAAATACATCAAGAACTGAGCTTTCAGGATTTTCTTTTTCCACAAGAAAATAACATTTTAGAGCCCTGGCAAGCTGCGCATTTCTAGCGTAATAGCTACCAACCATAGTATAAAATGACTTCACTTCAGCACCATGGAATATTGGGTTTTCTCCCAATTCAGGATAGTGCATATAAAGTTGCAACTTATGATCAAAAATCTCAGGAATATCTTCATGCTGATGATGCAAAAGTCGATATTCAGCTAAGGCTATTTTACCAAAAAGATAATTGGGGAATTTCTTACAGGTCTGTTTAATCATATAATGATGTCTCATATTCTGACCCAAGGCATGATGAGCTGCACCTATAAAATTGTAGATAGTCGCAACATTTGGATATTTCTTTTTTAATTTTTTTAACTGCTTTAAAGCATGTCTTACCGTCATTTTATTGCTCTTTATCGAATCATGCAAATCACGCATTAATTCTTTATCCGCCTCTTCCATATTCTTATAGCTTTCATCGACTCTTGGCTCATAGGTACATGTAAAAGGTTGAAATGCAGGTTCTGCATCCTTCAGTATATCCTCCTCTACCATGTTTTTATCCACAGATGCCAGCAACAAACGAAGGTCTGCATTACCCGATAAAATACCCTCTTTTAATAAATCTTTATCAATATAACCCATTTCCATATTCCTTTTCAGCTTTATTAAGGCTAACGCACAAACAGCACATGCGGCAGCGTTGCCTGCTTCACCAAGCCTTGTGTTGTTTGCCATTGCACCCTGTCGGTTTTTTCTTCATCAATGATGCTGCGTGTTTGCTCACTTGCCATTTGCAGCCAAACCACCAGTTCCGCAAGCCCATGCTGAAGTGGGTATTGCTGCAATAAGTCCGCCAAAGACACTTGTGAGTGTTGTTGCAAAGCCAACGCCAGCGCCTGTTTCAAACGCCCTTTGTCAACCACGACTTGTGAAAATAAAGCATCTGTATCCACATCTTCATCACCCATTTCCAAACACACCGCGTCAATCACAGCTTGTAGCGGCGGTTGATACAAAGGGCGCTCCATGGGCAGGGAAAAACTCAAACCAACCTCATCCATAGGCATCACCAAATCAAGCGGTGGCTGATCCACCATTTCACAGGCATTGCTCTTAATATTGCGTAAAATTTCCATAATACGCTTGTTTTCAAGCCATGCTTTATCATCCAGAAAGCGTCGCAATTGCCCTGATAACTGCGCCACGGTTCGCTGCGTATGCTCGCCCGCAGCAAGCCAATCATAATGCACCCGGCGCAAACGAGGATCAGGGCGCGATTCAGCAACAGCAGGCAAGCTCATCACATTATCCAGCAGTGTGGTCAATGTTTCTTGCTTCGAACTGGACATCAAAAAATCCCAAAAAGCACGAAAGCTCTTACCTTGATCCGAATCCGTAATATCATCGCATTCATTCAGAATATCTTGTAACAACTCGCCTTTACCGCCTTCCCATAAAGCAATACGCTCACGAACGCGCCGATCCAACAAACGAAAGTTTTGTTCGACCTCACGAAAATCACTCAATAATTCGCCTGCCATCATCACAAATTGCTGAAAACGGTCTTTTAATGCTGTGTCATCCAATAAAGAAACATCACCACCTTGAATACGTTTTATTTCCGCATCAATATCACGCCGTTTTTTGCGCAGCTCAGCAATGCGCTTTTTCGGATCAGTTTCACTGCCTTCAGAAATTTGCTGCAATAGGTCAAATAAGGTTAATAAACGTGATTCAGTACCAATAAAATGTCGTTCGCTTAAACTAAGCAACCAGCGAATGCCTTTTTCTGTCGCAGGCGTTAAATCATAATGCGGTTCATCAGAATTTTTGGGATAAAATTTACGCAACCAGCCTTGTTCATTATCAGCCCAATCATTGAGGTATTCCAAGCCAGAACGCGGATAACTCTCCGCTCCAAGCCGCTCTCGCAGCGCAAAAAGCTCGTCTTCCAAGGCTTCTTGTAAATCGGCTTGCGCCATCTCTCGCACGTTTGGCGCAATAAATACCCGATGTAAAAAACTGGACACCAATGGTGCTGAATCCGCACGCAACAAGCGCCATGCAGGATGATTTTTACGTAAAGAAGCAAGTGCTTCATAGTTCATTTGTGTCTGGTTCATATAATATCTGCCAATTTTTCACCTGAGAAGAACAGGCCATCCCCCGAATAGAAAACTGGGCAATACCCGCTTTTCCGCAGTAGATTTTCTATTCTCGGACAGCCTTCTAGATAGCGTTCGCGTTTAATCATAGTAGTTTACCCTACAGCTGCTTTCAAAATCATCACAAAGCTTATCCACTAAATCTTCCGTCTCTTTAAAGAAGAACTCACCCACAGATTTTCGTTTAAGCGCTTTGTAGCGACGATAGATTTTCGCAAAATCATCGTAGATTTCATTTTCAGATACATGCGACCTGATTTTAACAATTAGCCTCTCACCCTCTTTGCTCTCTTTCACATAATCAAAGAAGCTGGTGATTTTAACCTCAAATTCTTCAATCAAAGCACCCGTTTTAGCTTCTTTCTGATTGCGTGCTTCAATCACCTTGAGAACATCAAACTGGCCGCCACCGCTGCCTGGAGCTGGCTCTGCAACTTCAGTCTGTTTCATTTTCTGACTTTTCGATTCTTCAGCGACCACTTCCACAATGCCAATTTGATTATCAAAATAGACCTCAATCGGGTCTTTCAAACCTTCGCTTCTATGAAGAATATTATAGAGCATATTGAACTTCCGCCAAAAGAATAAGAAGCTCTTCTCGCTATATTTGGCATCCAGCTCAATCACATATTCAATGCGGTTGAGAATCGTAAAATATTGTGCTGCCTTGGCTTTTGTATCGGCAGTGCGTTTGGGGTTTGCATCAATATATTTTTTTACGCTACTTTCAAAATCCAGATAGCTTTCAGCATCCTCACGCTTGGTTTTATCTCTATAGATACCCATGAATACCGTAAAGAACTTATCGTAAGAGTCCGATTGTTTTAATAGCCCAAGCAGTGTATCCAACACCTTCTTATCTCCAAACGGATCAAAATCACTCACCACCACATCAGAGAAATGTTCAAAGGCATCTTTAATGTTTTGTACATTCACATTGTTGTATGAGAAATCGACAATTTTACAGTCATTCTTGTATTTAGCTGTGCGGTTTACCCGTGATATGGCCTGAATGGCACTGATACCTGTGATTTCTTTATCCAAAAACAGTGTATGTAACCTTTTCTCATCAAATCCCGTTTGTAGTTTGGCGACCACGATAATGAGTCCATTCTTTTTCAGTGAAAAACTTTCTAAAACCTTCGCTTCACTCAGTCCCGAATTTAAGCCTGATGCTTGTTGCTCATCCTGATTACTCGAATAAACCACATGAATAGGTGCTTCTGCATATTTGGCATACTTGGGGTCTTTGACCAATATGTTAAAATAATCAGTGACTGCTGATTGATAGGCAATCGCAGCTTTAATCGAATAAACCGCCAACATCGCTTTACCCGTACCACGAATTTGGCGATAGACATCTTTCACCAACACCAGACAACTGCTTTTCCAGCATCTTTTCAAAATAATCAGGTTCTTGTTCATGGGCTAAAAACTCGTCAATTTTAGCCATGATTTTATCTGTGCCAAACTTC
>JAUZQT010000157.1 GCA_030950825.1 Mariprofundaceae bacterium
ATGATTCGACGACCACAAGCAAACCATACTGCCGTCAAGCGGTAAAAAAAGAGCAGCGTCGTCTGGATAATGAACGGCGAAAACAACTCAAACCGCTGCGTGATCAAGTCTCCAAACTCGAAAAACACATGCAACAACTACACCAGAAAAAAGAGCAACTCAGCGAACAACTGGCCAGTTCAGCCATCTATGAGGATAAAAACAAGAGCAAGCTCAAACAGCTTACGCTGGAACATGGCAAGCTCGAACAGCAATTAGCCGAAATCGAAGAGGCATGGATGCAAGCCAGTGAAAGACTTGAGAGCGCATAAACGAAGTGACATATAAACAGATTCCAAAATTATTTTTTGCAAGCTTAAAGCCAACAACTTGCACCAACAGCTATAAAACGTACCATAAGCAGACTACTCAATGGGTAAGGAGGCAATGCATGACACTTGAAGAACTTATTCAGGCAGTAAAGCAAGGCAAGGCTATTCAGGGCGAGGTCTTTTCAGGAAAAGACCTTTCTGATCAAGATTTTAGTCATGCTAATTTTTTAAACTGTGATTTCAGTGGTGCCAACCTCCGCAATAGCAATCTACATCATGCAAAATTACGTGCGTGTAATTTCTCAAAAGCGGATTTACGTGGCGCTGACTTAAGTCAATCGGACCTTTGCAATGCGGACATGACCGATGCCAAACTGCGCCGCGCCAACCTTACCAACTCGAATCGCATTGGTACAAAAATACACAAGTGGGCACTCAAAGGCGCTTATATCACTGGCTCAACTGCCTACGTCGATTAAGGAAAATGAATCAACATGAACACTGTACAAGACCTACCAGGCACATTCCCATTGCATGCCGATAAAAAATTTTTAGCCGAAAGCGAGTGGGTGATTTTCAAGTTACTTTGCCGCCCAATCGACTCATTACCACATAACAACCCTGAAGAGCTTTCACAGGCCACTGGCAAACAAGTCACTCCCGAGCGCTGCGACGAACTGATTCGTATTGTACAAATCAATCAATTGTCAGGTCTGGGAAGCTGGATTGCGCGACTTTTGGCTGAAGCTGGGATGAATGCTGCGGCTGTGCGCAACAACGAGCCAGCATCTATCATGCAGGCTGTAAACGATAAAGCTGCTTATGCCATTTGCAATGAAGCAAGCATTCATGCGCTAGCTAACTTGCAAAAGCAATGGAAAGGTGAAATATTCTGAATTCAGGTATCATAAATAGCCCCATAAAGGATAAACGTTAAACCCATGACTGAACATATTCTCATCACTGGTGGTGCTGGCTTTATCGGCTCCAATATCGCCGCAACATTAAGTCAACGCCCTAATACTGAGGTGGTGGTGGTTGATAATTTCTCCTCGGGTGACTGGCGTAACCTTATCCATATTGATTGTGAAGTTCGTGCTGCTGATTGTGATGATGCAGGTGTACTTGAAGAGATTGCTGATGGCCGTTATTCAGCGATCTATCATGAAGCGGCCATCACTGATACCACAGTAATGGATCAACGCCTGATGGTGGAAGTCAATACCAATGCATTTGCCAATATACTAAAAGCCAGCAGCCAGTCTGGGACGCGCGTTATTTATGCATCTTCAGCTGGTACATATGGCAACTCCGCAGCACCGAATAGCATTGGCTCAGGTGAGGAGCCTGAAAATATTTATGGCTTTTCCAAGTTGGCTATGGATCGTATTGCAGCACGCTGGTATAAAAAATGTTCCGCACCGATTATTGGACTACGCTATTTCAACGTATACGGCTGTGGTGAACATCATAAAAATGAAAAAGATGGCAATAAAACGGCATCCATGATCTTGCAAATGTACGATAAGGCCAAGGCTGGTGAGCAATTGCGCCTATTTAAATATGGCGAACAAATGCGTGATTTTGTGTACATCCGTGATATTGTCGGGGCTAATATTGCCGCCTTAAGCGCAAGCCAATCGGGCGTATGCAATGTCGGTTCGGGAAAGGCGCGTACATTCAATGATATTGTCGAGAATCTTGGCATCGCGCTGGATGAAAAATTTGATATTGAATACTTTGACAACCCATTCTTATTCTATCAGATGCACACCGAGGCGGACTTAACTGAAACTCAATTTATTTTAAACTGGCAGCCTGAGTGGAGCCTAGAAAAAGGCATCGCCGATTATATCAAGCTGCTTGAAAATAAGCATCGAGGGCCACAGACTTGTTTATGAAAATAATCCCCACATTACTCCTCATTATCATGACACTCAGCACAACAGCTTGCATGCATAGAGATACACAGCAAGGTAATATCCTCAATAAGGATGAAGCTTGGCTGCTGCAAGAAGGCGATACAAAATTTCGCGTTGAGAGCCTATTGGGAACGCCAGCTATTAAAGACCTACTACACCCCAATCGTGTACAGTATATTGAGCAGGTTAAAAAAAATAATGATAATATCGCTTATACCCGTGGCATTATTATTGATTACGATCAAGCTTTGCGCATTAAACATATTCAACGCTTTGGCTTTGAGGATTAAACATGGCTATATATCAACCAGGTACACGCTCTAATTTAATACTTCTGGTCAGTAGTTTTTTTACCATTATTTTCCTCATGGCACTCATCATAGGGAATTTGGTCGTGGCTATTTACCTATGGTTTCACTTCACTCAGCAAGCCGACCTAGAAGCTATCAGTGCACTGACAGGCATCGCTGAAAAGCATCTGATGATCAGTGTTGGCGTTGCTCTGGCGATGGATGTATGGATTTTTATACATGGCCGAAAAGGGCATGAAAAAAGAAAATTTCGGTAACGTCAACTGGGGTAAAACCAAACAAATGCCACAACACCATGAACAATGGCTAAGGTTGTGGCCAAACCTGCCGAAAGAACATGCCAAACAAACACATCTTTATCAAAGATCCCCATTGCAATGCCAAAGCCTGCTGCAAACAGAACCAACATTAGCAGCGCTCCACCCATCCAGAAAAGGATTTGGTGTTTGCGCTTCGTTGCAATCGCACGCTCCGGTGCAAGCACCAAATCCTCATGAAACTCTTGCAATACCTCAGCCGAATGTTGCTGCACATCAGGCTCAGCCGAAGAAGCCGTTGCATAAGCAGAGGCTAGCGTTAACCCTATCATCATTGACCCCAGCATAGCCCCGCACACCAACAAAAACCTTAAAGCCTTACTCATCCTCTTCATCCTTCTTCATCGCATGCCACCAATATAAAATGACTGCCAAAATCATTGGAGCAAAAACCAAAAAAAAGAGAAAAACAAAAATAGACCAAGGCGTGTCAATGCTCACATGCAGATAGCGATAGCTATCCACCGCAGCTTGCGTCGCCGTAGGGCTGCATAGTAATACGATCATCACACATGTTTTTCTGATAGTTGCGAACATTATCATTTGAGAGCCCCTACTGGTTCTTTACTCGACACACAGCGAAAGCCATAAAAATCAGATGCCATATTGGGCAAAGAGTAGTTACGGTGGTAACTTTCTGTTGAAAAAGGGTCGCTTTTCCATGATCCGCCACGCATCACACGGTATACACTGCGCTCTACACTTTCACTGCCCGTATTTTCAGAAAACTGGTTTTCTCGTGGAGAAAAAGCAAGCTCCTGACCTTCTACATCCGCATAGGGCTTATACTCATCAAATACCCATTCTGAAACATTCCCAGCCATATCCATCACACCGTAAGGGCTTGCACCGTGTTCATATTCACGCACCGATGTACTATGTCCAATTTTATAATAAGTATTCAAACGACTTACATCCATTTGATTACCCCAAGGCCAGCGCCGAGCATCCGTGCCACGCGCGGCCTTTTCCCACTCAACTTCTTCAGGCAAGCGCTTGCCTTCCCATGCGCAGTAATCACGCGCATTATACCAAGACACCAAGGTTACTGGATGCTCGGCATCACCTGTTGGTATCTTTCCTTCAAGCCAGCTCAATGGAGGGCGATAGTTTTCCTGAAACACAAATCTCGCGTATTCAGCATTGCTTACTGGGTATGTATCAATCCAGTACTCTCCTGTACGAACAAGCCGCTCAGGTCTATCTGCATTGTTGCTTCGGATGGCATTGGTTCCCATTCGAAAGGTGCCCGCAGGAATATGCACCATGTGAGAAAATAACTGCCACACTTCCTCAGGCAGTAAATGGTCCAGCTCTGCTTGCAAATAGGCTTGGCGCTCATTACTTCGCTCTTCGTGCGCTTCTTGAATACGAATATCTTCGCCAGCGGCTCGAACATGCTGCTCTACTTCAGTAATATCGTAACTTATCTTCCCGCGCATTTCATCCATTCGCATGGATCCCAGCTCCATAACATGCAGCGATCCGCCAATCATGGCCGCTGCAATACACGTCAAAAAAACAGCCATTGCAAAGCGTTTACGACGCCCTTTTTCTTTTTCTGAAACAGGTTTACGAGCCATATATGCAGTTACCTAACATCATCTCGTGGTAATGGCTCCGAATCTGCGGGAGCATAGTCAGCCGTTCCAGGCATATCTAGCGTTCCATACCAACGTTTTAATAATA
>JAUZQT010000158.1 GCA_030950825.1 Mariprofundaceae bacterium
GACTACGAAGGTTGGAGTTAAAACCAAACGGTTAAAAGCGGGCTGGGATGATGATTATTTGCTGAAATTATTATCAAAAAGGGACGCTTAAAGAACAGTTGAGTGTAACTTGCTGTTATTTATATGCGATTGCCCTAATTATGTCCCCAGAACTTAACTGACAAAATAAGCAGATAGGAAAGCCTGACCCTGTCTTTTGACCCTGTCTTTTGCCATACCAGAACAGTAGCGTGACTGGCAAAATAAGCAAATAAGCAAATAAGAAAGCCTGACCTGGTTAGTTGGTAACCACGATTTTCATCATGGATTCCCAATACAGTTGGGTTGCTGAGCTTGTCGAAGCAGGAATGACGTTTTTTAGAGCCAAGTTGAGCATCTTGTTAGCATGCTGAATAGTTGCATCTTTATTTAATAATAAAGAGCCAAAAACTGGCAAATTAAAGTTTAATAAAAGCCCGTTATTTCAACAGCCTAGGCTCAGGCGAGGTGGCTGATTGCCTATTTCGGAGGATATTTAACCTTTAAAGCCGCATATTTCAACATCAACCGCTTTAATCCAACACGCTCAAACTCCACAGAAACACGTGTTGCATTGCCGCTTCCCTCAAGCTCCAGAACGACACCTTCACCAAAACTTGGGTGCGAGACAGAGCTCCCAACGGTTAAGCCATGGCTGATCGCTGTCATTTTTACAGTATTGGCTTGCTTGCAATGCAGCGTGTCTGCAGCAATATTTTTAATAAAACGGCTAGGCAAAGGAAAGTGCATGTCACCAAAAATTTTCCGCTGGCGCGCTGAAGTAAGCAATAAGACATTTTCCGCACGCGTGATACCTACATACAACAGTCGCCTCTCTTCTGCGATGCCTGTCTCTCCTTCATCCAACGCACGTTGATGCGGCAATAGGCCATCTTCTACACCAGCCAGTACGACTGTATCAAACTCCAGTCCCTTAGCGCGATGCAAACTCATTAAATTGACCTGCGATTGCTCTGCATCTTTATTGTCTTCTTCACCCGATTGCAAAAGTGCCGCACGATCCATAAATTCAATCGGAGTAACCCCTTCCTGCATGGTTATTTCAATGTAACTTTGCAGCGTACGAATATTTTCCAAGCGAGACTCTGCCTCAAGCTGACCAAATGATTGCAGGCTATTAATATAGGAAGTCTCTTCTAACATGGTCATCAAACCATAATCTTCCAGCTGATCAAGCTTGGCTCGCACACGTACAATCAATTGCGCCAAAGGCTGTAGTTTTTTGGCTGCGCCCTCGCCATGACCTTCTGCCAAAAAATCCAACCAGTCACTGGCGCGCATGCCTGAAGCGCCCAGTTGTGCAGCTACTTGCTCCTGTCCCTTCAAGCCGATACCACGTTTGGGCTTGTTTACAATACGCAACAAGTGCATCGCATCGGCGCAGCGATTGATCAGAGCCCAAAAACTTAGTGCGTCTTTAATTTCCAAACGCTCAAAAAAGCCAACGCCGCCGATAATCTGATAAGGCATATCTTCCTGTCGAAGAACTTGCTCCAATGCCAATGATTGCCGATTGGAGCGGTATAAAATAGCCATGTCTCGCCATGCTACGCCTTGATCACGGCGCGCATTTAAAAAACGAGCTATCTTGCGTGCTTCATCATATTCATCATTGCACACCTGCCATTCAGGTTTAATGCCGTCTTTCCGAGTGGGGCGCAGGGTTTTAACGTGGCGATTGCTATTGTCATGAATAACAGCATTGGCAAGCTTCAAAATAGATGGTGTGGAACGATAATTCTCTTCAAGGCGGTGTGTGCCAACGGCTATGCCTGCCCAGATATGCTCAAAATCAAGAATATGCCGCACATCCGCACCACGCCAGCCATAGATTGACTGATCATCATCGCCAACCACCGTTAAATTATGGTGTTCAGCACACAAAAGGGTCAGCCACTCGTGCTGGACAGGGTTGGTATCTTGATATTCATCCACCAATACATGATCAAAGCGCGCTCGCAGAGCCACTGCAATATCGGGTATTTCACGCAATAGACGCACAGCATTCACAATCAAATCAGAGAAGTCCATGCGCTCGAGTTGCAGCAATTGGGCTTGGTATTCGGCATATAACTCTCGCAAATCAATGCCACTCCACATTTGTGTTTCTGCTTGGTCAGGCAGTAAGCCTGCATGCTTACAATGCTCAATCCAGCCAATCAAATAGGCAGGGTGCAACCTATCTGAAGCTATATTACGCAACTTTAACATGCGCTTGACCAAGGTTCGTTGATCATCGGAATCAATGACCTGAAAAGATTTTGGATAACCCAAAGCATCCGCATAGCGCCGCAAAAAACGCAAGGATAGCGCATGAAATGTGCCAGACATAACACCGCCGCCACCATCGCCAATCAAATCACCCAAACGACCCTTCAACTCTGCTGCGGCTTTATTGGTAAAGGTAACCGCTAAAATACGATGCGGCGCAGTACCGTGCGCTGCGATCAAGTGCCCTATTCGATGGACAATGGTACGCGTTTTTCCTGAACCAGCTCCAGCCAAAATTAATTGCGGTCCATCACCGGCTTCAACGGCCTGCTGTTGTGCATGATTCAATTCAAACATGACTATGATCGTCCATTTTTTCACCGTGTTTTACAATCAATTTATGATATTTTGAAAATACCGCGTTGCGTGATAAAATACCCAGAACTTTTCGCGGGTTATCCGCAGCAACCACTGGCATTTGCTCAAACTCAACACGATCCAATAAGGTAATTGCATTCAATAAATTATCATTTTCTGCAATGGTCAATACTTTTCTATTGGCAATTTCAGATGCCACCACGACCTGATCCAAAGTCGAATCAAGCAGCCATGCCTGCAAATCGGCAAAGGTAATGATACCGACCATCAAATCATCATTATCAACAACCTGTACACAGCCTTTACCTGATGCAACATATACCCGCTTTAACTCCTCCAAGCGGGCATATTCTGATATTTTCGGTATCGGTTTCCAGGGAATACGGCTCACAGGCACCGAACGCATCCATGAACGCTCCAATCCCCAGCTGGTTTCAATGCCTCGCTCTTGCAAGGCTTCCGTGACTGCTGAGCCTTCACCAAAAGCACGTTTTACCAACGCAGCAACCACACATGCCGCCATTAAGGGCATCATGATTTGATAGTTACCTGACAACTCAAAGACCATCAAAATAGAGCTCATCGGTGCTTGCAGCATGGCCGCCATCATCGCTGCACATGCGACAAGCGCATAAGCGCCATAACTTTCTGACATTTCAGGGAAAAGGCTACCCATAATCAAACCGAAAAAAGCACCCGCAACCACACCCATAAATACCGATGGGCCAATCATGCCGCCACCAAAGCCGGCACCTGAGCAAATCACACTCACCACGGCTTTAAAAATCAGTAATAGCCCCAGAAAAAGTAATACGGGCAACGCCAACCCTTGAATACTTGGCTCAATACCTTCCAATAAAATATTTTCCACAGTGCCGTAACCAATGGACATCACTTCAGGCATAATTAAGGCAAGGCAGCCTAAAACAAAGCCTGCGACGACAGGTCGAAAAATAGGATTGCGCACATATTTCTCAAAAAGTTTCCGTGATATTGGCAGTGATTTCAAAAGCACTGCGGCAATCAAACCACAAAACACACCCAAGCCCATATAAGCAGGAATTTCCCAGCTTGAAACCAGCATAAAGTCGGGTATTGAAAACATCGTCGTATCACCCAAGTGCGCCCGTGTGATGACCGTGGCAATTACCGCTGAAAGAACAATCGGCGTAAATGTTGCAATGGCATAATCGGTTAAAATAACTTCCAAGGCAAATAATACGCCTGCAATTGGAGCATTAAATGCCGCTGCAATACCCGCAGCCACACCGCAACCCACGATTGTCCGCATCTGCTTTTCGTTGAGTGCAAATACTTTGCCCAATTGGGAGGCCAGTGCTGCCCCTAAAGCAACGGTTGGCGCTTCCCTACCCATTGAAGCGCCACTGCCGACAGAGATAATATTACTGGCCAATTCGGCCAGTGCTTTTCGCCCACTAATTCGCCCACCACGTTCAGACAATGCTTCCAACACGCCAGGAATCACGCGCGCTTCATCTTTTGGCATCCAGTAATGATTGATTAAGCCAACCAGCAAACCACCAGATACAGGGGCTAGGATAAATAAATACCAAGGAATTGTATCCAAAGCAGCAGACCATGTTACTTCACCTGTCCAAAGCATTGCCACCCACTCAATGCCAAAACGCAATGCCAGTGCGCCGTAACCTGCTAAAACACCCACCAATAATGCCAAACCACCCAGATACATGTGTTCATGCGTAACCACCCATCGGTTCGCTTGGTGATGCAACATTTTTAACATAGCGGGATAGTAACAAAGGGTGGCCTATACTCCAACGCCGCACCTACCTAGTGGTTGGTAGACAGCTGTGATGCGAGCCCAAGCATCGTAATCCAATTGCTCAGCCCTGTTGCGAGGATCGATATTAATCGCCATAAAATCATCAGCCGTGAGTGAACCTTTGAAGTTATTCAAAATGGTTTTACGTCTATGTGCAAACCCCTTGCGTACTGTTTTTCGCAGTGCTTCAAAGCGACAAGGGGGGGTGTTGCCATGCGGTATGAATAGTAATACCACCGAATGAACCTTGGGCGGCGGGACAAATGCACCTGGTGGCAATAAAAGCAGGCGTTTGACATGATAATGATGGCGCGCCAACACGGACAAGCCGCCATAGGTTTTACTGCCAGGGGCAGCCATAATACGGTTGCCCACTTCACGCTGGTACATCAACACCATGCCCCCTGATAAATCATGGCTGGCTAGCTGCGCTGTAAGTGGGCCGCTAATATTATAAGGTAGGTTTCCTGTAATCCACTCGGGTTGTATTTGTTGAACGGTATTCGACAGCACCTTGAGAACATCGCCATGAACCACACTGAGAAGGTCTGTTTCAGCCTCATATTCACGCCACATTGATGCAAAACGATCATCTTTTTCAATCACCGTCAGCGCGCCAACACGCTGCAATAAAGCATGGGTAATGGCGCCAAGACCAGGGCCTATTTCAATCACCCTAGCGCCATTTGGAACACTCATGGCAATTTTATGGATGGCACGCTGATCACGCAAAAAGTGCTGCCCAAGGGCTTTGTTGGCTTTTAATTTAAAAGTGGGAGAAGAATTATTATCCAGCATCCCGTAAAGCTAGATTATTTTTCCAAACTCTTCGCCCATTACTTTTTATTTCTTTACGATGCCTTAGTCTGAATTATTCATCATTCAGGCCAGATTCCGCAAGTGCTCGCACATACATAGCGCAGGCTCATGGTTTTTTTTCTTTGGGCATATCACCAAACCATAAATTTGGCAGGTTTAATAAACCCTCAATCAAACCAGGGCGGGATAAACCCGCTTCTTTGGGCGTTATCTGGTTGACTTCAGCATCTGAAATGGAGCCGTGCATATGATATATTTTGCGTATAAACGAGTGAGCCGCGCCACCAAGAAGATCGCGTAGCAGCGGAATTTTCCCAAGCAAGGCATCCATATTTTGAAAGGGCTGCACAACCATCTTTAAGTCGATATTGTTTTTTTCAAGGTCTAAAGTCCCTTCCCCTGCAATGTCCATAGCCGATGAGCGCAAGCCCAGCTTGTGAATATGAAATATTTGATTCTCTAAACTGGCCTCAATTTGTAATCGTTTATAATACAATCCCTTTTGTGTTAAATCTTTACGACGACCAAAAATCAAAGCGGGCAAATCTACAAGGCTGATCGCAGCCAATGTTTTGGTGAGCGTCCCCCCTTTGAGAAGCGTTCCATTATCTACCCGTAAACGCAAGCGCCCATCCAGGCCTTCCCACCACGGCTGATTTCGCAATAAAACACCTTGCCCTAAAAATAGAGCCTGCATTTCCCCGCCTTCAAATAAAGCACTCAATTTAGCTTGCTGCATGGTGCTGCCAAAATTCCCATCAAGTTGCGCAAAACCACGCCAATGCATGCCACCGCCCTTTTCTGGCCTCAAGGAGGCTGAAAGCAATAAATGCTGCTTACCCATATTGGCAGACAACTGTCGCAAATCCACCATGCCTGCACCAGGCAAAGCAAATAGAGCAGAGACATCGTGCAATGAAAGTGTTCCCGAATGAATGTCGCGCGCCTTAAAAAAACCAGTGCTATTGTGTTTTGATGCAAGCTTCATCGACACGTCCGTCATCCTTGCATCATCCCATATAAAGGTATCAATATTGGCACGAAGTGCCCACGGTTTATCCTCAATCACTTTGGTGTTTGGTAGCTGCTTTGGCAGCGCCTGGCGATTTAAATAAGTTGCATTAATATCCATTTCCCACGGCTCTTTTGTAAAAGGTGCTGTAACCTTCAGCGCACCGTTAAAAGCTGGTGCCTTAAGAGAAAGCAAGTTTAATTTTAAGCCTTGCTTGCTCAATAACCCTGATCCAGACAGCTGTATAGGAGATTGATCGCAAAATAACTTATGCAGCTTGAGCACCCCGTTATCCAGCTCCCCCTGAACATCAATTTGCATCGCTTGATTAGACTTCTTGCTGGAACCTAAAAAGTTCCCCCAGCCTGCTTTCTTAAAATTTAATATTCCTTGCCAATCATCATCGAAGTGAATGTCTGCCTGTAATAGCCCAGTCGGCTGCTCAATGGGGATATGATAGTATGCTAATAAATCAGCAAAATTAGCTTCTATATGCGCTTCCAGCGTTTGCAATTGTAAGCCTTGCAGCGCAGATTCTGCGGCATGAAAGGACAACAGTGCATCAAGCATTCCGCTTTGCACGGCAAGATCCTGAACGCTCAGGCCATCCTGCATATCCCAAATAACTTCCCCTGATTGAACCTGAATGGGAATCATATCGTTAGGATTTAAATGCCATGTTGCTGACGGTATCAATGAAATATGTGCAAGACTCGGCAAATCTTCTAAAAGGTTCCAAGTTAAACGAAGCTTTGTTGTCGCAGGGGCTTTTTTCCAGTGGAGGTTTTGGGCTGGCGATGGATTAACCCATTGCAACAACTTGGCCACATCGGTTTGCCCATGAGCCTGAACTTCTAACGTCAGCGTTTCCCATGATATATTTAATTTTCCTGCACCAGTGCCAACACCATGTGGCAATTGAATGGAACGAACATCCGCTTTTAAGCCCAGCTCATTCAAATCGATTATTGCCTGACCATGACTTAAGCGGTCGTCACCAAGCCCTAGGTGAATATCAGTATCATCCACTGCTGCTGTAACATGATAACGCAATGCATCCCAATCAGACGGCGGTGCTTGTAGAGGCTGCTGCCATGGAATATTCAAGGAAACCTGAATATCCGATGCAACACCATCCGTCATTTTGGCAAGCCAGTCCAACCAGCTGGGCGTATCATCCAGTGGGCGCAGCCAAGACCACAAAAGCGGCATATCCACATGCGGTGCGTTTGCTTGCAATGAAAGCTCACCGTCATACCAATAAGCACTTCCCACCGCTTTGTTTTTCCCCTGCTGCCAAGTTAGCACAGGAATATCCAATACTTGCAAATCGCCCGTCCCATTGAAGCTAAGCATCCATGTCGATGCCAGTTGATCAAAGGGCAATTGAAAAAGACCTGCTGATAAATCAATATTGGCATTCCTGCCTTCCAACTGCATGCCTAACTGCCACTGCTGTTTTGGCATTTTTTTTAAGTGGCCTTGACCAGAAACCTTTCCCCGCACAAATTCTTGCCATTCAACGGGCAACCACTGTAAATTATCAAATTGCCAATTCACAGAACTTAGCTGCGCGTGTGCATCCAGTGCCGCTGTAAGGCGAAAGTCTGGCGTGCGTAACAAGGCTTCTCCAGAAGCTGGGTTAAAATCGCCTACAACTGCTTTAAGTAAACCTTGATAGGATGCGTAATGCCATTGTACATCCATATCATCCACAATGATATGGATTGGCGGAGCCTTAGTATGGCTCTTGGTCGCCTGATTAGAGGCATCGAAGCTTAATAGCCCACCATGCAATGATATGCGTGTTGGCCACAATTCTCCTCGCATAAGGCCAGACAATGATACATGAACTGTCAACTCGGTGTCTTGGACGCTCATTATCGGATCGAATGTTCTAAAGCTGCAATGTTCAACTTTAAAGCCAATGTAGCCAGCCCAATACCAAGATAGCCCTTCCAATGAAAGCTCGCTTAATTGCAGTTCTTGCTGGAGCAGCGATTCAATATGCGGGCGCATACGATTAATATCAGGTGCAAACCACCAAGCAGTTAGCACCGTTAAGCCGATCAGCAGCAATAACATCATGCCGATGCGTCGACATGATGTTAGAATTTTATTTAAAGAGAACTTCATGGTGAAGTTGTTTCATTGCCTTTTCCACACGGATTTCCACACAGATTTTCACGCCGCTATTAAGCCACTTTAACATGGAATAAATGAGCAGCAGGGCTTTTCCGCCTTGATAGATGCTTCATATTACGGGGTGACAAAAGTTTCACCTGCATCAACATGGCATAAACGTAGCCAACGTTTGTTTTATTCCCGCTCCTTAGCTGACATCCTTATGTTTAAGGCGCTCAACCTTATCATTTAATGACTTTAATAAGGCATCAAAACCGTCCTTTTTTAAAGGTCCTTTAAACTGTTTAATGTATGTAGAAATCAGGCTCACACCCTCAATCTTGATGTTATATACCTGCCAAACATCATTTTTTTTGCGTAACAAATAGTCCACGGGAATCACTTTATTACCATCAATGACACGCGTTTTAACCAATGCTCTAGTCTTTTTGAATTTAGCGTCATCAAACTCAACCGTTTGCCCCTTGTATGCAGCAAGACGATTGCCATAGGAACGCTCTAATAAATTGCGAAAGGCCGTCGTAAAGGCTGCTTGCTGTTCAGTACTCTGCTTTTTCCATACCTTGCCGACAGCCCGCCTTGCCATCAGACGATAATTAAAACGCCCGTCAACCTGCTTGCCAATTGCTTGGCGGTCTTCTTCAGTAAGCTTACTTAGGTCTTTGCGTTGTTCCAAAACATGCAAAATACCATTCACAGCCTTTTCAACAACAACTTTAGGGCCGTCAGCTGTTGTATCGACTGCCGAATCAGTGGCCCAGGCAGGCACTGCAAAACACAGTAGAAAAAGTGTTACGAGGCTTTTTATCATGATCTTCATGTTAATCTCCTTGTTCATGGTGTTGCGCGTTGGATAAAGCGAAGTCTAGTACAGCACCATGTATGAACGCGGTGTAATTATTACTCTTCACTGGAAAAAATATACTTGCTGATCAGATCTTCGATATTGATCGCTGACTCAGTCTCCTCAATTTCACCTTGATCTTTAATGATAGCATCCTCAGACCCTTGAGTGATGCGAATATAGCGCTCACCAATGATTCCTTTGGTTCGTACGGATGCAATGACATCCGATGTAAGCTGTACACCTTCCTGAATTTCAATCTGTAGCATGGCTTCTTCCTGATTCACCAAGTTCACAGATGCCACGCGCCCGATGGAAACGCCAGCCAACATCACATCCGCACCAGCGCGTAAGCCCCCCGCATCTTCAAAGGTTGCCGATATTGTGTAGCCCGAAGAGCCTAGCCCACCAATTTGCCCCAGCTTTATAGCCATCCAAGCCATACTCATGATGCCAAGGAAAACAAAAATGCCTACGGTAATTTCAACTTTGCGATAGTATTGCATAAAGACTCTCTCTTTTGATTAAGTTAAAGGAAAAATGATGTTAAGATATAATCAAGCATCAATACGCCAACCGAGCCCACCACCACAGCCTGTGTTGTAGCCTTGGCAACACCTTCGGTTGTCGGCGTTGCACGATAGCCCATATAGGTGGAAATAATGCCAATTAATACACCAAACCCGAGTGCTTTGATCCAACCAGCATATAAGTCCATCGGCGTGATTTTGGCAATCATTTCACCAATAAATGCGCCACCATTGACACCCAGAAGCTCAACACCAACAATATAACCAGCGGCAAGCCCTATAATATCAAACATGGTCACCAAGATGGGTAGGGCAATCAACATGGCAATAATACGCGGTAAAATTACTCGTGCCTTCGGGTTAATAGCCATCATTTGCAGGGCATCAAGCTGCTCTGTAACACGCATAATACCAATCTCAGCTGTAATGCTTGAGCCTGCACGTCCAATCATCATCAATGCGCCAAGCACAGGTCCTAGTTCACGAATGATTGCCAAGGCCACCCCTGACCCAAGCAATGATTCAGAACCAAACTTTGCTAAGGTATAATAACCCTGAAGTGCCAAGACCATGCCTGTAAAGGCTCCCGTAATGGCAATGATTACAAATGAGCCAACGCCCAAAGCATAAAGTTGTAAAACAATGTGCTTGCCTTGCCAAGGCCTCATAAATAGATACCCAAGCGATGTTGCACTTAACACCGCAGCATCACCCATGTTTTCCAAAGCACGCAAAAACCAACGCCCCAAACCTCCAAAAAACATCCACATAGCATCTTGTGCAGCGCCATTTTTATTCATCGTGACATCCTTACCGTGCCAGGTTTATACAAAAGGTCTTCAACATAGGAGGTTTGGCTACGTGAAAATGGAATAGGCCCATCGGGTCGGCCTTCAATAAATTGCCTGACACGGGCATCATCACTGTGTCGAATTTCATTGGCAGTGCCTTCTGCAATCACTTCACCCTGCCATAATAAAATAACATGATCAGCAATACCAAGACCTGCATGCACATCATGGGTTACTACAATCGACGTCATTTTGGTGCGTTTTGTTAAATTACTAATGAGCGATGTGACAACACCTGCTGAAATGGGGTCTAGGCCAGATGTAGGCTCATCAAAGAAAACAATTTCAGGATCCATCGCTAGCGCGCGTGCAAAGGCCACCCGCTTGGCCATACCGCCAGAAAGTTGGGATGGCATAAAATGCTCAAAACCACGCAGCCCGACCTGTTCAAGCTTCATGGTCACCATTGTTCGAACCACACTGCTATCCAACCGTGTATGTTCGGTTAAAGGAAAAGCGACATTATCATAAACATTCAAGGAATTAAGTAAGGCAGAATATTGAAACACCATGCCCATGTGTGCGCGCAATTGATAAAGCCGCTTTTGCGTAATATGGCTCAAATCATCCTTGCCATACCAAATATGCCCTGCTGTCGGAGGCTCCAAGCCTGCAATCAGGCGCAGTAGCGTTGTTTTCCCAGAGCCCGAGCCGCCCATAATAACGGTTGTTTGATGGGGCTTGATATGAATATTAATATTATTCAGTGCCACAACATCACCAAAGCGACGAAGTAAGTTTTCCGTACGTATCATGGCGCTATGATAACCTTGCGTCTGAGCAAAACATAGTCGTAATTAGTGCGATCACTTATCTTATCTAAATGACAAGGCCTCGGTTTTTTAGTAAAAGTGTGAAAACAGAAAAGAGAACTCATGCCACCTTGAAAAAATTAGAGGTAGAAAAAACATCTAATTGATAGCATTAATATTGCAAAACCACTACTGTCCCTTCTAGCAAAGGCGGGAATCTGCCCTTTTTAAACGTCCTGAATTTGCGATAATAACGCTTTAAAGAATTAGGCTTAAAACAATATACCCACCGTTTGTTGAGGTGTCACTATGGAACAATTGGATCAAATATCAGCTATTTTAGCTTTAAGCATGGGGGCAGCTTGGGCAAGTGGGCTGAACCTTTATGCCGCCATTTTCATGCTCGGTATGATGGGCATGACTGGCAATATGGATTTACCACCAGGTTTGGAAGTATTACAGAATCCACTGGTCTTGTTTGCTGCAGGAACAATGTATGTTGTAGAGTTTTTTGCAGATAAAATACCAGGTATTGATACTGGCTGGGATGTATTGCATACATTTGTGCGAATTCCTGCTGGAGCAATGCTTGCAGCAGGGGCAGTGGGAAATGTTGACCCTGCGATGGCTGTCGCAGCGGGTATTTTAGGTGGCGGCTTGACAGCAGCAACACATGCAACAAAGGCTGGAACGCGTGCTTTGGTGAATACATCTCCTGAACCTTTTTCCAACTGGGGCTTGTCAATTGGTGAGGATGTAGCGGTATTTACTGGCTTATGGGTGGCACTGAATCATCCGACTCTGTTTATTGTGCTGATGGTTGTGTTTATATTTTTGTTGATCTGGTTGCTGCCGAAGTTATGGCGTGGTATCAAACTGGTGGTTGCAAAAATACGCGGGTGGCTGGGCGACAAGCAAGAGCCCTCCCAAATAGCTATAAGAGAGGTCAAAGATGATCAAACACATCGTGATGTGGAAGCTGAGAAATAAGGCTGATGCAGAAATTATAAAAGATAATCTGGAAGCTTTGCCTAGTAAAATACCAGGATTATTAAAGCTGGAAGTTGGCATTAACTTCAGTAACAATGAGTTTGCTGCGGATATTGTGCTCTATTCTGAGCTGGAAAGTCGCGAAGCTTTAGCAATCTATCAGGCTCATCCAGAGCATCAGGCGGTTGTCCCTTTGGTGAAAACGGCTACGGTTAGTCGCCTTGTTGTCGATTACGATGCCTAAGCATTTTTACAGCGCTGATGCTGAGCAAAAAGACAAGTTTAAAATGCACAAATTATTTAATCCCATTCCAAAGAGGTTAATATGTTTCATGGTGTTATGACGGCGTTGATTACGCCCTTTAAAATTGACGAAGGCGGGTGCAGCAGCATTGATAGAGTTGCCTATTGTGCTCACTTGGATCGCCAAATTGCCGCAGGTGTTAGCGGTTTAATCCCCGCAGGAACAACGGGCGAAGCAGCAACATTATCTTTTGATGAGCATAAAGCACTTATTGAGCTGACCGTGCGGCATGTTGCTGGCCGCACAGCCGTTATTGCAGGGACAGGAAGCAATAACACTGCCGAATCCATTGCCTTAACAGAGGCTGCCAAAAAAATAGGTGCTGATGCCGCTCTGCTTATTTCACCTTATTACAACAAGCCGATGCAAGAAGGTATTTATCAACATTATAAGGCTGTTGCCGATGCTGTTGATTTGCCGCAGATTTTATACAATGTTCCTAGTCGCACGAATTCCAATTTGTCCCCCGGCACTGTTGCACGCTTATCTCAGCTTGACAATATTGTGGGCATCAAAGATGCAACCGCAGATCTGGCACAATTGACACGTTGCAAAATGCTTTGCAGTGATGATTTTGAATTTTATTCGGGTGATGATGCAACTGTTTTACCCTTTATGAGTTTGGGGGGAAATGGTGTGATTTCAGTCGTATCCAATCTTGCGCCTAGAACTATGGAAAAACTCACGAATAGCATGAGTGCAGGTGACTTAGATAGTGCGCGCCAAGCACATTTTGCATTACAAAATTTAACTGATGCCTTGTTTGTACAGAGCAATCCGATTCCTGTTAAAGCGGCATGTGCGCTGATGGGCTGGATGCATGGGGAATTACGCTTGCCTTTAACCCCTTTAACGCCTGATGAGGAGAATGACTTACAAGCCATTATGCAATCTTTTCACTCAGAATGGGAAACTTTACAGCTGGCAGTCCCTCATAGCTGATCCCACAACTGATGCCATAGCGGATAAATTGCCATTACGCCGCAGCCTTATTTTCTCATTGCGGCGTGTATTGCATTCAGCTGCTTATTTGCTGGCAAGCCTAGCTGCATTGGCCTTTTTTCTTGTGTTATTGATGCTTATAGAGACGATCATTTATACAATCAGTGGACAAGCAGTTTCAATTTGGGCGATGATTTTGGCTGCATTATTCGCTGCAATATTTTTTTCCCCTGTTGTGCATCGTTTGCAAGGCATGGTTGATCGTATGTTTTTCCGCAAGCAACTCGATACACTGGAGGCCATTCAGCAGCTCGGTGCTGGTGATTTGGCTGAGTTGCCGCAAGAGCATGTTGAGCAAGCTTTGTTAGAACGCATTGCTGCCATATGCCACCGTGGAAGTGTTGTTTTGGATGAACGTGGGCATGATGCTAAAGGGCGCATTTTTTGCTTTCCCGAATCGGCTGTTTTGCCTCCTCCAGCAGGGGCGTTTTGTCTTTCATATGAGTTGGTTCTTCCTATTGAGCGGCGTGAAAGTACGGTCTGGTTACACTTAGGATCGCGCCTAGATGGTTGGGTCACTGATTCCGACGAGAGGCAAAGTCTAAAGAGGTTAGCACGATTTGCAGCCATGAGCTTGGAGCATGCCAGACTTTCGCACCAGCAATCACAGCAGGTGCGTTTGGATTCGATTACCCGTGTTATGGGTCAATTGCATTCCCATGACATGAAAAATCGTTTACATGACTTGGCTTTTGTTGCCCATCATTTGCAATCAGGAAAGCTCGATGAGCAAGATATGCAGATGATGGTCACCTCCATTCGCAAGGTGGTTGGCCGGATACAAACACTTATGCAGCGTATGGCTGACCCAAATGCCCCTATTCACCCCAAATTAAAAATATGTAACCTCACTGCTCTGTTAAAGCAGCGCATACAGGAACGCCTATGGCCTGAATTGATTCACATTCACATAGACTTCTCAAATACAGCTCTTGTATCTGGAGATGCAGTATTGCTGCAAGGTGTCTTTGAAAACTTATTTGATAATGCGCTACAGGCCATGAATAAGCAGGGAGATTTATATATATATTCACAATGTCAGAGCGGCTGCTTGCAGATAGCTGTGCGTGATGGCGGTAATGGCATGAGCAATGATTTCATTAAACATAGGCTATTTCGCCTATTTGCAACAAGTAAGGCCGACGGCTTGGGTATTGGTTTATATTTGAGCAAACGTATTATAGAGGCACATGTGGGTAAACTTTCAGCTGAAAGTGGTGGAGAGGGGAAAGGTTCCACCTTTTGGGTGAGCCTGCCTTTGTGTAGCGATAACGACAAAGATAGCGTCTCATAGGGGAATGAATCATGGGTATACATCGTACAGTTTTGGTTGTTGATGATAACGATATTAATCGTTTGAATCTTCGGCTGCTCCTTAAATCCGATTATCAGGTGCTGGAAGCTGGTGATCCCGATGCCGCCGAAGTTATTTTGGCAGAAAGACGTGTGGACTTGGTTGTCTTGGATTTAGCACTGCCCCCTGAGCCTGATAACCCTGAAATTGGCATGGCGTATTTAACGCGCCTTAAAAAAGAGAGTCCCGATACGCCTGTTGTTGTCATTACGGGGCATGATCAACACGCGCTTGCTGTACGAGCACAGCAAGATGGGGCGCTGGGCTTCTTTGGCAAACCCTTCGACCCAGATGAGGTGAAGGACAGCATTGATCGCGCCATGGAAGCTCGCAATCAGCTTATTCGTGAGCAAGAGCTGCAACGTGCTTTGGACTCGCGTATGGGCATGGATATTTTGGGTGACTCCAACATCATGCAAAACTTACGAGGCTTGATTGGGCAGGTGGCTCCGATGCCTTCTACGGTATTAATTCGCGGCGAAACGGGCGTAGGAAAAGAGCTTGTTGCCCGTTGCCTGCATGCACAAAGCCCGCGAGCTGATAAGCCATTCATTGCCATTAATTGTGCTTCAATAAATGTGGAACATTTAGAATCGGAACTTTTCGGGCATGAAAAAGGTGCTTTTTCTGGTGCAGGAAAACGTAAGCTTGGTTGGTTTGAATGCGCCAATGGCGGCACCTTATTTTTGGATGAAGTGGCTGGCATGCCGTTATCGGTACAAGCAAAACTTTTACGGGTATTGGAGCATGGTGAATTTTCTCGTTTGGGTGGAGAATCCATGATCCACTCCGATGTTCGCCTAGTGTGTTCCAGTAAAATGGATCTAGAGTGCTTGGTGCAACAAGGGAAATTCAGGGATGACTTATATTACCGCATTCATGTTGTGGAGATTAAGGTGGCAGCTCTGGTTGAGCACCTAGATGACCTAAGAATTTTGGCAAAGCATATTTTATTGCAGAAAGCAGCCCTGTGCGGAAAAAATATCGAAGGCTTTAGTGATGTGGCGATTACTCAAATGCAGCGTTACCGCTGGCCTGGTAATGTTCGAGAGTTGGAAAATGTCATCGAACGCGCCGTGGTATTGTGCAATAGCCCTACTGTAACGGCGCTGCCGCCCTTAGAGTCGGTGCATACTGCTAGTGGAATCTCTTCCGATAATCTATTGGATCAATGGTTAAAGGCGTTGCCTGATGATGGGGTGAAAGGGGAGAAAGAGGTCGCACATTTTGAAGAAAAGCTATTACTTACCGCCTTAGATCGGCATGGTTATATCAAAACACGGGCAGGCCGATGGCTGGGTTTTGGTGATCGTGCCAAGGATAAAATGCGTTATTTATGCGATAAGTATGATGTGGCGTTTAAAGAAGAATGATACGCTTTTGCCTGTTTTTTTTGATATACTTATGCAGCATCAGTGCATACGCAGCCGATGATAAGGATTATTTATACTATCGTGATGTGAGCATTTCACCCTATCAAAATTTACGGGAGTTTTTTGATATGCCAGATCGCGCTGGTTCATATCAATTGGCATTGGTGTCAGATTCTGTTGGGCCTTTAACCTTTACGATTTCCCGTGTTCGTGGTGATGTTGAAATCATGGTTAAGCAGGCGCGCAGCTATTCAATCGGAAACCATGAGTTTCATTTTGATTTTGAAAATCCAACTGGGCTGGACGACTTATTGGTTGAAATTGCCAATTCGAATCCAGCTTTGCCTGCAATGCTTTCTGTTATTGTGGTAGAGCATCCAAAATAGCAGCGCAACGATTCAGCATGCTCATCATGAGGCAGGCTGAACTTTAAGATGTCGATTTCGAGAATGCCGCATTAAATGAATATATCATTACTGGTTCACTATAGCTCACGCTTCCTTCATCAGCCATTGCCTAATAAGTTCGCGTGTCTCAGCTGAAGGGGTGCGGTTTCGATGCAGCTTCACCTGATCCAAGATGTAGCAACCATAGCTGCCAATGGTGGCTCGCTCAGGTTCAAGCATGCGGTACACAGCATAATTACCAGACATGATTCTCGTGTGATAACTCAACACGCAATGTTGCTGCCTTCGTCCCTCAGCCACAAGCTGTCGATATGACTGAATGGGCTGAATCGATTCAGTGCCAGGAATGGGAGCCTTGGGAAAAGGTTTCATATACCGCGACATGATCTTGATCTGTGCCATTGCTCTTGACCACCATTTTTTTAGCGTGGTTACTTGGCATTCCTCTTTGCTGATTCAGAATTTCCACGAGTGCATCATGCTGCCTATGCAGCTTCTGCATGGTGTTACATCGCAGTAGCGCAAGTCGTTCATGACCTCGATTCAGTCGGCGCAACATATTCAAAGAATCAGCTGAAACCTGAACCACTTCTTTCATTTCTTCGACCGAGGCAGCGCGTCGTGCATATCGGCGAAAAAGATGGCTATGAAAGCAGGCTTCGAATTCCCGCTTTAATATAGCATTGTAAAAGGGGTCAGAGCCCTTTAACTAGGGTAGATTACTGCTAAGCTTTGGGTTAGAGGTGGTTTATGCCGAGAAAAGGGGCTCATCCGGAAAAGGTCATTTTTATGTTTCTAGATTTAAAGGGCTCTGACCCCTTTTTCCCGTCTCCCGGTTTTCGTTTAGAGTTAACTGATTTGGTAGTTTGAATAAATTTTCCTGATAATATTGTAGAAATCAAATTTTGCCTTTTTAAGATCTTTTTTGGTGGCATAGATATCTAGCAATTTACAAAAAAGATCATTGTTATTTGGGTGGGAGAGAAATATGGGCCAAAATCAATGCTTCCAAAGTAAGGTGTCAAGTAGCATATAAAAAACCTTTCAATTTCCATCCCAAAATGGGTGGATATATATCCATAAATCTACAGTTAAGTCTACTATACTTGTTAAAGGGTCATAAATTATATTATTGTTATAGTCTTTGATTGCATTCTTAGTATGCTTGTATACATTTTTTTGGTCTAAAAAAGGGCTTCCCGTTTAAGACGGGACAAAATAAGTGACTAACCGCCCGCAATTGAGTATCATCTCTTAATGACAAAAAAAACAGAACAACACCTAATATACGA